>NZ_JAUHIU010000014.1:0-233003 GCF_032381555.1 Bradyrhizobium sp. SZCCHNPS1003 | reverse complement strand
CTCTCCTTGGCGCCAAAGACCGCCCCCAACAAACGACGCCCCTCTTGACAACTTACTCCCCATACAAGGTTCAGCCGGAACGACCCGGCCCTCCCTGCGCGATCGGTTTTAACGGCTTATACTTGCTCTCCTCGGTGCACCGGCTTTCTGGCCACCGTGGCGACAACGCGCGCATCACGCGCGCTGCCGCGGACCTCAGCGTCGGGAGGTCAGGACCACACGATTTCGCCGTCCGCCACGACAGCGCTCGTCCAGCGCCGCCGTCACGTCCATCGCATTGCCGGTCCAACGTTCGTGACGACGCGCGTACGCCCCTCATCAGGACCGGAATGGGAGGAGCATAGGACAGGAATTATGATTTTCGGAAGCTGTTTATTTTTCGCGGAGGCTCTTGAAGTGGGTCTTCATATTGAGGGCGCGGGGGAAATGAGTGTTTTGGCGCAGGCGACATGCGTGGCGCATCGGCCGTCCGCCGGCGTGTTGGAGATCGGCACTCCGCCCGACGGGCGAATCGGGGATTGCAAAGTTGTTTGTGGCACGCAGGCGCGGCGCGATCGGTCAGCGCCTCCCCCCGCGTGCGGGGGAGGTCGCATCGCATCGTCAGATGCGATGCGGGTGGGGGATTGCTCCGGAAAGACTGCCGCTGTGGCACCCCCACCCCAGCCCTCCCCCGCAAGCGGGAGAGGGGGCGCACCGCCGGTGCCGTGCCTGCGCGGGTCTCTCGATGATGCGGGCCGAGATACGCATCATGAAACGCCCTGGCGCAATTGAGCGAGCGCTACCCCACGTTCGGCTCGCCGCCCTCCGGGGCGAGCCTGGTCGCCAGGATCTTGTCGATGCGGCGGCCGTCGAGGTCGATGATCTCGAAGCGCCACCCTTGCAGCTCGAAGCTCTGGCCGATCGCGGGCACGCTGCCGAAATGCTGCAGCACCAGGCCGGCGACGGTGTGGTAGCCGCGATGTGGCGGCACCTCGATGGCGAGGACGTCGGCGAACTCGTCGAGTTGCATCCAGCCGGAGACGAGCAGCGATCCGTCGTCGCGGCGGAGGCAGGCCGGCTCCGGCGGACCTTCCTCCGAGGAGAACGCGCCGACGATCGACTCCAGAATATCCGCCGCGGTCACGACGCCTTCGAACGCGCCGTATTCGTCGTGGACGAGCCCCATATGCACGGGCGCCACCTTGAGAATCGCGATCACGTCGCGCGCATCGACGGTGGAGGGAATGATCGGCACCTCGCGCACCAGGCTGCGCAGGTCCGGCGTCTCGTCGCGCAGATAGGCCGCCAGCAGGTCCTTGGCCTGGAGCACGCCGATCGGACGGTCGCGCTCGCCGTCCGACACCGGCAGGCGCGAATGCGGGCTCTTGGCGAGCAGCTCGCGAATGGTCTTGGGATCGTCGTTGAGGTCGACGACGTCGACCTCGGGGCGCGGCGTCATGATGGCGCCGACCGGGCGGTCGCCGAGCCGCATCACGCCGGCGATCATCTCCTTCTCGCCGGGCTCAAGCACGCCTGCGGTCTCGGCCTCGCGCACCAGATGGTGGATCTCCGCCTCCGACACCTTCTCCTCGGCCTCGCCGGAGCGGCCGAGCAGCGTCAGGATCAACTTGCCGGAGAGATCGAGCAGCACCACGAGCGGCAGCGACACCTTGGCGAGCACCTGCATGGCCGGCGCGACGCGGACCGCCACGGCCTCGGGGTCGCGCAGCGCCAGCTGCTTCGGCACCAGCTCGCCGACGATCAGGGTCGCATAGGTGATGGTGGTGACGACCAGGCCGACGCCGATGATGTCGGCAACGGAGGCGGACAGGCCGAGCTCCAGCAGCCACTGCGTCAGGCGCTGGCCGAGCGTGGCGCCCGAGAATGCGCCAGAGAGCACGCCGACCAGGGTGATGCCGATCTGCACCGTCGACAGGAACCTCCCCGGATCGGACGCCAGCGCCAGCGCCCGACGGGCGCCGGCGATGCCCTTTTCGGCCAGCATGGCGAGGCGTGCCGGCCGCGACGAGACGATCGCGAGTTCGGACATCGACAACAGCCCGTTGACGACGATGAGGACGACGATGATGGCGAGTTCGACGGAGAGCATTTCGACCTGGTCTGGCGCCCGGAGGGGGCGGGATGGGGACAGGTCCTAGCATATGGGGATGGCAATCGCCCAATGCCGCGCTGCGGTGGGCGCATGGCTGGAGACGGGTGGGCGGTCAGATTGGGGCTTGCCGCGCCTGGACCTCCGCTGTCGTCCCGGCCTTGAGCTGGGACCCATAGCCACCGGCGGTCGTGAGGCGGGCAATCGGCAGTGACGTCCCTCGATAGCTTCCGCGGTATGGGTCCCCGCGTTTGCGGGGACGACACCGAGTGAGGAGCTATGGCCTGCGCAAATAAAAACAGCCGCCGCTCAGAAATCCCCGTGCAGCCGCCCCGAGAAGATCGACACCGGACCGCGGTCGGCGTTGTAGGCGGGATTGCTGATGAACTGATAGTCCGCCGTGAAGGTCAGGTATTTGTTGATCGAGTAGGCGTAGTAGGCCTCGATGATGTTCTCGCGCCGGTAGTTCAGCGCGCCGTCGCCGATCAGCGGGCCGAGGCCGCCGGCGGCGAGGAAGGCGCGGTGGTCGCGCGACAGCCCGTTGGTCACGCCGGCGAGGCCGATGGTGTCGTCGGGACGGCCCCAGCGCGTGCCCTTGATCGAGGTGCCCAACGACAGGCTGCTGTCGATGTCGGTGAACGCCATGATCTCGTTCTTGCCGTCGTTCCAGCTCCAGCGTCCGAACAGGCCGACATCGTCGGAGAGCGCCTGGTCGAAGCTGATCACGTAGCCGAATTTGCCGCGGCCGCGGCGGGTCTGGCTGATGTCGAGATTGAGCGCGGGATTGTCCAGCGTCTCGCGATAGCTGCCGGCGAACACGCTGTTGAACCAGCCGATCGTGCGCAAATGTCCCGGCTGCGAGAACAGCTGATAGCGCGTCTCCAGCTCGACGACATACTCGCCGCGCCTGAACACGCGCGTGTCGAAATTGTTCGAGTTCGACTCGGCATCGACCAGGAAATAGCCGGCGCGCAGCGCCCAGTTCTTCTGGTTCAACTCGGCGGTGGCGCCATAGGTCAGTCCGAGCTTGTCAGCGGCATAGTCGAAGGCGCCGGGCGCCCAGACCGACCAGTTCATGAAGTCCTTGCGTGCGTCCTTGGCGTAGGCGTTGCCGTCGAACACGTCGAGCACGGGGAATTTTCCGATCTGAAGCGTGAGACGCGAGATGTCCTGCTTGCCGGACAGCTGCAGCTGGCCGCTGCCGAGCTGCTCCTGCTCGCCGCCGAAGCCGAAGGTCTGGCGCAGGAACAGCCGCGAGGTGTTGTAGTGCGGATAGGGGAAGTCGGACTTCTGCGCTTCGCCATTGGGGAAGCCGCCTGCTCCGACGGTGTTGCTGAGGCCGAAGCCCTGCAGCAGCTCGGGATTGTAGTAGACCTCGCCGCCGTCCCACAGCCGCGCGTTGATGTACAGGCTGTTGCTCCAGGTCTCCTGGAACTGGTGCGCCGGCGTCAGGCTGTTGGCGCCGGTATAGGCGGCGCGGAACGCCGGATAGCCCTGGCCGAGCACGGTCGCCTGGCCGTGGATCTCCCAGCGGTCGGATTCGGGATCGGACGGATCGCTCTTGAGCTTCAGGTCGGGACCGCCGGCGAAGTCGAGCTTGCGGTTGAGCCCGACGCGCAGGGTCTGGAATTCGAGCGCAGAATTGTAGCTGGCGCCGTTGGAGAAGCGGACGCCGCCGTTCTCGAAATGGCTGTAGAGATATTCGAGGCGCCAGCTCCAATGCGGCGCAAAGCTGCGCTCGATGCCGGCGCCGGCGGCCCAGCCGAGCCGCGTCGTCAGCAGCTTCTCGGTGTCGCCGGCCGCATTGGTGTTGATGAAGCGGCCGCCGGTCCAGGCGAGGCCGCCGGTGGCGTAGACCAGCCAGTCGCCCTTGATGTAGCCGACGCGGCCGCGGGCGGTGGCGACATAGTCCCACAGCTCCGAGACGTTCGAGATGGGCGTGCCGAGCATCGCGACGGTGTGGTTGGAGGTGAGATAGTTCGGAAAGCTGAAATCGCCCTCGAGCCCGAGCAACAGCCCGGAGCGGGTGACCCAGTTGTAGCCGGCCTGCACGCCGCCAGTGAGACCGCTGAACGGGCTACCGGCGCTGACCGTCCCGCTCGGGTCGGTCAGCGTCGCCTGGGCGCGGTCGCGCGTATAGCCGGCATGGACGCCGACATAGAGGCCGGTCCAGTCGAACACCGTCTGCGCCATCCGCGCCTTGACCGGCAGGTCGGCGGCAGCGGCGGGGGCAGCGAGCGCGGCGATCATGGCGCCGGCCGCGATCATCTCCCGGGTGCAGTTCGAACGGATCATGGCGGCGGATTCCCAAGGCGAGGCAAACGACACAGGCAAACGTCACAACTGATTGCCCGCGCACAGTCACGAGAAGATTACGGAGTCGTCGATGTTCGATCGGAAGTGTGGACGGCACGCGGTAATTTGTGGATGATTTATATTGCGATTAATTCGCAACAGCAAGCGTGAGGCGGTCTCATCCGGTTTCCGATTGAGGGTGTGGCGCCCACGCAACAATCAGCCCGCCCGGGCGGCCGGGCGGGACGCGACGAACGCCCGGCATCAATAGCCGCAGGCCCTGACGCGGCCGACATACTGGCCGTAGACGTTGTACTGCGGCACCCAGCGGCAGTACCGATAGCCACCGCCATAGGAGTAGCTGTCGTTGCTGGCGGCGATGGCGCTGCCGACGACGGCGGCTCCGACGAGGCCGGCACCGACGCCCCAGCCCCAATGGTGATGATGATGGAAGCCGTTGGCCGCCGCAGGCGTCGACGTTGCGGCGATGCTGCCGGTCACGGCGAGCGCGGTCAGCGCGAGGGTGGCAATCTTGGTTTTGATCGACATGGTGAAGGCTCCTGTTTGATGTTGCGGCGGCCGGCGTCGGCCGCTTGCCAAATTGGACGGAGCCTTTTCGAAACCGGTTCGAATCGCCTGATGGCGATCGACGCCATCCGGAGATTCATCAGAAGATCCAGAATGTTATCTTTGGCTCAGGAGCCCGGCAGCGGGCCGTGGCCGAGCGTGGTCACGTCGAAGTTATCGACGTCCTCCAGCAGCGCGCAGAACGCCCGCGCGCCGTGGTCCAGCACGCGCTCGCCCTTCTCCGCCGAGGCCTGCGTGGCATCGCCGACCGCGCCGCCCGCATTCAGGTCCTGCGTCTGCCAGGCCATCGGCGCCGGCCGCTGCGTCGAGAGCACCTCGTAGGTCGTTTCCATCTCAGCGCCGCGCGAGGGGAAAGCGGCGATGGCATCGCTGCGCACCAGCGTGGGATGGCGGGCCAGCATGATCGAGGTCTCGACGGCACCGCCATGGATGCCGTGACGCAGCTCGTCGGCGGAGAACAGGCCATCGGGCGCGCCGAAGCGCGACCATGACGTCGTCACCACCAGCATGCAGTGATCTGCGCGCAGATCCTGCGCGACCAGGGTCATCGCGGCGCTGTTGCCGCCATGGCTGGTGACAATCACGAGCTTCGTGATTCCGATCGCGCGTATAGCCGGCGTGGCCGCCGACATAGACACCCGTCCAATCGAACTCCGTCTGTGCGACCGGCGCTTTCAGCGCCAAATCCGCGGCCTGGGCCGCAGCTCCCGAGCCGAGGACGACGACGGCGGCAAGCCCGGTCCAGCTTCGGACGCGCGATCGTCCGGATCGTATTGGCGTAACCGTCGGCAAGCGTATGGACCGCAAGAGCAGGAGTGAACAGAGGCGCTGGTGATGCGGACCCTAGCGAATATTGCAAGTTACTTGCAATGACTTTGAAGTCACACGTCACGGCTCGCGCGCGGAAGCGGTGATTTTCGATGGCCCTATCGGCTGTGGGAACGGGTGTCGGCCCTTCGCGATCGAGCTCGCTTGTGACATGACGTCGCAAGGCAATCGAGCTGACGAGCGATTCGAAGACGGAACTGCCGCATGGTGGGAGACCCGCGTGTTGCAAATCCGTTACGAGATGATGTCAGAACGGCACTGATCGTAATTCTCACGTGAATTGAACAAGATGGACCACCGGCTCCTGGCTCGGGCGACGCTCGGTCTCCTGCTCACTTTGTCCAAAACCGCGACAGCGGCCGATCTCGGGTCGGTAAATTCGCGGCCGCAGTCGTATGACAATTCGGCGGCCCCTGACTGGAACGGATTCTATATCGGCGGGCACCTCGGCTACGCCGCAGGCAAGTCCGGCTGGACCGCCCTCGAGGCCGGCGCCGGCGTCCCGATGCTCTCGGGATCGACCGGCCTGTTTAACTCCTATGATGCCTTCAAGGGGACCGGCAGCTATCTGTTCGGCCTGCAGGCCGGCTACAACCGGATGCTGTCGCCGCGCCTCCTGCTCGGCGTGGAGGGGGACTTCTCGGCTCCGAACACGCTCGCCGGCGTGCGGGCCCCGACCTCCCCGGCAACTGGCCAGGCGGCCTATCGCGATACGGTGCTGGGGACGGGTACGCTGCGCGGGCGTATCGGTTACGACTTCAATCCATGGCTGGTCTACGCGACCGGCGGCCTCGCCTGGAGCTACGACCGTCTGGAGCGGACTCAGCTCGCGGGCACGGCCGGCAATGCGGCGGTGGGCGACGTCGATACGGCGCTGACCTGGCGGCTCGGCTGGGTCGCCGGTCTCGGGGTGGAAGTGCCGATCGCGCCGGCCTGGAGCGCCAAGCTCGAATTCCTGGACTCCGAGTTCGGGCATCATCGGAAACGCTTCACCGCGGCCGGCCAGCTCTACGACTCCGATTTGTCGATCCAAAGGCTGCAACTCGGGCTCAACTACCAGCTGGGCACGGATCCGGCCAAGAAGGACCTGCTCGGCAAGGGCATCGTGCCACCCGAGCTCGACAATTTCGCCGTGCATGGCCAGACCACGATCACGACGCAGTACGACTTTCCGTTCCGTGCCCCCTATGCCGGCCGGAACAGCCTGGATCCCAATATCGGCCGCGAAACCTTTGACCTCGACCTGTACGTCGGTTTCCGCCCCTGGGACGGCGCCGAGATCTGGATCAACCCCGAAATCGACCAGGGCTTTGGCCTGAGCGGCACGTTCGGCGTCGCCGGCTTCCCGAGTGCTGAGGCCTACAAGGTCGGCTCAAGCTATCCCTATGCCCGCATTCCGCGCGCCTTCCTGCGCCAGACCATCGATCTCGGCGGCGAGAGCCAGAAGGTCGAGGCCGGCATCAACCAGTTCGCGGGATCACAGACATCCGATCGTCTCGTCTTCACCGTCGGCAAGTTCGGCGTCGTCGATATCTTCGACCAGAACAAATACGCCCACGACCCGCGTGCCGACTTCCTGAACTGGACCTTGGTCAATACCGGCACGTTCGACTATGCCGCGGATGCCTGGGCGTTCACCTATGGCGCAGCGGCCGAGTGGTACACCGGCCCGTGGACGGTCCGCGCCGGTATCTTCGATGGTCCGGCCGTCCCAAACAGCACCGATCTCGATGCCAAGCTCGGCCAATTCCAGATGGTCGGCGAACTCGAACGCCGCTACGAGCTTTGGGGGCAGCCGGGCAAGATCCTGGTCACCGGCTATCTGACGCGGGCCCGCCTCGGCAATTTCCAGCATGCGGTGACCCTGGCGGCGCAGACTGGAGCCGCTCCGGATCTCGCGGCGGTCCGGACCTACAAGAGCAAGCCCGGCATCTCCGCCAATTGGGAGCAGCAGATCCTGCCGGGGCTCGGCGTGTTCGCGCGCGCCGGCTACACGCCCGGGAAGCTGGAGGCCTACGCGTTCACCGACGTTGACACGACCCTTGCCGCCGGCACCTCGGTGTCAGGCAGATTCTGGGGACGGCCGGACGACACGTTCGGCCTCGCAGGGGTGGTCAATCAGATCTCGCCGGCGCATCAGGCCTATTTGGCCGCGGGCGGCTATACGGCGCTGATTGGTGATGGGCAGCTGCCGCACCCCGGGGCCGAGAAGATCCTCGAAGCGTATTACTCGCTGCCGGTGTTCAATTGGCAGTTGACGTTTGACTATCAGTTCATCGTCAACCCGGCCTACAGCCGCGATCGCGGGCCGGTCTCGATCATCGGGTCGCGGCTGCACGCGCAGTTCTGAGTCGAACGACCTGCCACCCCGACAATCCGCCCGGGGGGGATAGCCGGGCGGGTTGGGACACGGGTCTGAGCTGATGGGGACACCCGTATCAGACGCGGGACCGGTGCTGCAGCGCGTTCACGAGCCGACGTGGCGAGCCCTGGTGGATTCGGTTGGGCAAGGTGACCGTCGCGCCATCAATAGCCGCAGGCTCTGACCCGGCCGACGTAACGTCCGAACGCGTCGTACTGGGCCACCCAGTGGCAGTACCGATAACCGCCGTAGTAATAGCCGTCGTTGCTGGCGGCGATGGCGCTGCCGACGACAGCGGCGCCGACGAGGCCGGCTCCGACGCCCCAGCCCCAGCCGTGATGGAAGCCATGGGCCTCGGCAGGCGTGGAGGTCGCGGCGACGCCGCCGGTCACGGTCAGGGCGGCGAGGGTCAGGGCGGCAAGCTTGGTCTTGATGGACATGGAAGGCTCCTGTTTTCCGTTGGGCGGCCGGTGCTGGCCGTCTGTCAAATTGGACGGAGGCTTCTCGAAAGCGGTTCGAATCGCCCGAACAAGGCCGGGGCGGTTCAGAGATTCGTTTGAAAATCCAGTTAGATCATGATGCGATTCCACGGAATCGCATCATGATCTCATCTCTTTGTTTGAGCATGATCTTTCCGGAAAACCGGTTTCCACTTTTCCGGATCATGCTCTAGTTGGGCCCAATCCAACGGCTCGCCAGCGGGCCGCCGCCGAGCCCGTTCACGTCGAAGTTATCGATATCCTCGAGCAGCGCACAGAACGCCCGCGCGCCGTGGTCGAGCACGCGCTCGCCCTTCTCCGCCGACGCCTGCGTGGCATCGCCGACCGCACCGCTCGCATTCAGGTCCTGCGTCTGCCAGGCCATCGGCGCCGGCCGCTGCGTCGACAGCACGCGATTGTTCTTCTCGATCTCAGCGCCAGATGACGCGAAGGCAGCGATGGCGTCGCCACGCACCAGCTCCGGATGACAGGCCTGCATGATCGAGGTCTCGACGGCGCCGCCATGGATGCCGTGCCGCAGCTCGTCGGAAGAAAACAGGCCGTCGGGCGCGCCGAAGCGCGACCAAGATGTCGTCACCACCAGCATCCGAAAGGCGGCGCGCAGGTCCTGCGCGACCAGGGTCATCGCGGCGCTGTTGCCGCCATGGCTGGTGACGATCACGAGCTTCCTGATTCCCGCGCGCGCCACGCTGTCGCCGAGCGCGCGCCAGCTCCGCAGCGCGGTCTCGGTCGGCAAGGTCAGCGTGCCCGGATAATCGATATGCTCGGTGGAAATGCCGACCGGCTGCACCGGCAGGAAGGTGACCGGCAGTGCCGGCGGCAGCAGCGCGCGCACGCGGGCGAGATAGGCTTCCGCAATGTAAACATCTGTGCCGAGCGGCAGATGCGGTCCGTGCTGCTCGGTGGCCGCGAGCGGCAGCACTGCGATCCAGCGCGCCGCCTCGGACGTTCCGATCAAGGGCCAGTGCAGCTCGGTCCAGTCGTGGGGCGGGGTGGTCATCGTGCTGGCTGTTTCTTTCGTGCCTCGGGCAGGGTACTTATCGCCCGACCATAGCACTTCGAACGGCATCTTGGGCGAGACTAACCGGGGAATCCAATCATGACGCAGGGGCTTCTGTCGCGAACGTTAATGGCGGCTTTGCTCGTCGCGGGTGCGCTGGTCCCGGCGGCCCAGGCCCAGACCCTGGACAAGGTCTCGTTCGGCACCAACTGGGTCGCCGAGGCCGAGCATGGCGGCTTCTTCCAGGCGGTCGCCGACGGCACCTACAAGCGCTACGGTCTGGACGTGACGATCGTGCCGGGCGGTCCGAACGAGAACAACCGCATGCTGCTGATCTCCGGCAAGATCGAGTTCTTCATGGCCGCGAACACGCTGATGTCGTTCGACGCGGTGGCCAACAACGTGCCGGTGGTGTCGATCGCCGCGATGTTCCAGAAGGACCCGCAGGTGTTCCTGACGCATCCGGAGTCCAGGATCACCAAGCTCGAAGAGCTGAAGCCGCTGACCCTGTTCGTCTCCAAGGAAGGCATCTCCAGCTACTATCAGTGGCTGAAGTCCGAATACGGCTTCTCGGAGAAGAACGTGCGTCCCTACACGTTCAATCCGCAGCCGTTCATCGCCACCGCGCAGAGCGCGATGCAGGGCTACGTGACATCAGAGCCGTTCGCGGTCGAGCGCGCCGCCGGCTTCAAGCCCGGCGTGATCCTGCTCGCAGACAACGGCTTCAACACCTATTCGACCCTGATCGAGACGCGGCGCGACCTGATCGAGAGCAAGCCGGACCTGGTGCAGCGTTTCGTCGATGCCTCGATCGTCGGCTGGTACAATTACATCTACGGCGACAATTCCGCCGGCAATGCGCTGATCAAGAAGATGAACCCGGAGATGACCGACGACCTGCTGGCCTATTCGGTCGCCAAGATGAAGGAGTATGGCATCGTCGATTCCGGCGACAGCGTGGACAAGGGCATCGGCGCCATGACGGAGGAGCGCATCGCCAGCTTCTTCGACAAGATGGTGCGAGCCGGCGTGGTCAAGTCGACGATCGACTATCGCAAGTCCTATACGCTGCGTTTCGTCAACAAGGGCGTTGGCATCGATCTCCGGCCGAAGAAGTAGGACGCTTGAGCGGCGCTTTCAGCACATGAGCTCACCTCCCTCGTCCGAGCGCGCCGTTGCGACCGCGGTACGCCTGCGCGGCGTCACCAAGGTGTACGAGTCCGGCGTCGTCGCGCTGGGGCCGATCGACCTGACGATTTCCAAAGGCGAGTTCGTCTCGCTGCTCGGCCCCTCCGGCTGCGGCAAGTCGACGGCGCTGCGGTTGATCGCCGGGCTTGCGAGCCCGAGCGGCGGTACGGTCGACGTCGCGGCGTCCGAGACGCATCCGGGCCATCGCATCGGCTTCGTGTTTCAGGAGCCGACCTTGATGCCCTGGACCAGCGTGCGCGACAATGTCGGCTTGCCGTTGAAGCTTGCGCATGTCCCGGCCACGGAGGCACGGCCGCGGATCGATGCCGCCTTGGCGCAGGTCGGCCTGCCGGATTTTGCCGATGCATTCCCGCGCGAATTGTCCGGCGGCATGAAGATGCGCGCCTCGCTGGCGCGAGCGCTGGTGACACGGCCCGACATCCTGCTGATGGACGAGCCGTTCGCGGCCCTCGACGAGATCACGCGCTTCCGCCTCAACAACGACCTGCTGGCGCTGTGGCGCAGCCTGAACATGACCGTCCTGTTCGTCACCCATTCGGTGTTCGAGTCGGTCTACCTGTCGCAGCGCGTCCTGGTGATGACGGCGCGGCCCGGCCGGCTCAGCGCCGAGATCCGGATCGACGTCGACGCGCGCGATGATGCGTTCCGCGCCTCGCCGGACTACGCCGCATATTGCCGCCGCGTCTCGGACGCGTTGGCGCCGGCCTACACCGGGGTGCATGCGCTGTGAGCGGCGTACGAGAGCAGAGAACGTTTGTCGCGGCAGCGCGGCTGGCGAGCCTCGCCTTTCCGGCCTTGGTTTTCGTCGCAGCGATGACGGCGTGGGAGTTGGTGGTGCGCGTCAACGGCATCCAGCCTTATGTGCTGCCGGGGCCGCTGCTCATCCTGAAGACCTTGGTTGCCGACTGGGACATTCTGGCGCAGTCGCTGCTGACGACACTGATCACGACGCTCGAAGGCTTCATCGCCGCCGCCCTCGGCGGCATCGCGCTGGCGCTGCTGTTCAACCAGTCGAGATGGCTGGAATGGGCGTTGTTTCCCTATGCCGTGGTGCTGCAGGTGACGCCCGTGATCGCGGTCGCGCCGCTGCTCCTGATCTATCTGCCGCAGCAGACCGCGGTGGTCGTGTGCGCCTGGATCGTCGGCTTCTTCCCCGTGCTGTCCAACACCGCGCTCGGGCTCAACTCGGTCGATCGCAATCTCGCTGGCCTGTTCCAGCTCTACGGCGCCTCGCGCTGGCAGACCTTGCGCCATCTGAAATTGCCCGCCGCTCTGCCCTATATTCTCGGCGGTCTGCGCATCGCCGGCGGCCTGTCGCTGATCGGCGCCGTCGTCGCCGAGATCGCCGCCGGCAGCGCCGGCGCGGGATCAGGCCTCGCCTATCGCATCGCAGAATCCGGCTATCGTCTCAACATACCCCGCATGTTCGCCGCGCTGGTGCTGCTGTCGGTCGCCGGGATTGTCATCTATGGCTTGCTGGCGCTAGTTTCGCACCTCGTTTTGCGGCGCTGGCACGAAAGTGCTCTTGGAAAGGACAACTGATGGCGGCCACTTCGTCTGACAAGATCGATGTTCTGATCTATGGGCCGCTGCGGCCGATCCTGGAAAAGGGTTTCCCGGACAGCTTCACTGTGCACCATGCGACGACACAGGCCGATCTCGAAGCGCTGCCAGCGGACGTGAAAGGGCGGATCCGCGGCGTCGCCGTGACCTTCCACACCGTGAAGACCGATGCCGCCGTGATGGCGATGCTGCCGAAGCTGGAGATGATCGCAAGCTTCGGCGTCGGCTATGACCACATCGCGGCCGCCCATGCCGGTCAGCACGGCATCATCGTCACCAACACGCCCGATGTCCTGACCGAGGAGGTCGCCGACGTCGCGATGGGCCTGTTGATCGCCACCTGCCGCGAGTTCATCAAGGCCGACCGCTTCGTGCGCTCCGGCGAGTGGACGTCGAAGCCCTATCCGCTCAGCGTCGGCTCGCTGCGCGACCGCACCGTCGGCATGGTCGGCATGGGCCGCATCGGCCAGGCGATCGCGCGCCGGCTCGAAGCCTCGCTGGTCCCCGTCGTCTATCACTCGCGCAATCCGGCGGCCGGTGTCGCCAACAAGCACTATCCCGACCTGCTCGCGATGGCGAAGGACGTCGACACGCTCATCGTGATCGTGCCCGGCGGCGCCGGCACCAACCGGATCGTCAATGCCGAGGTGCTGAAGGCGCTCGGACCGCGCGGCGTCGTCGTCAACGTCGCCCGCGGCTCGGTCATCGACGAACAGGCTTTGGTCGAGGCGCTGAAATCCGGCACGATTCTCGCGGCTGGCCTCGACGTGTTCGAGAAGGAGCCGGTGGTGCCCGACGCGCTCAAGGCGATGGACAATGTCGTGCTGCTGCCACACATCGGCTCGGCTGCCATCGTAACCCGCAACGCGATGGATCAGCTGGTGGTCGACAATCTCAAGGTCTGGTTTGCCGGCAAGCCGCCGCTGACGCCCGTTCCGGAAACGCCGGTGAAAGGCCGCTGATGAAACGTTCGCTCCCAATGCTGATCGCGCTGCTGTCGTCAGTGGCGGGCGTCCCTGCCGTTGCGCAGGACGCCGCCGGCCTGAAGAAAGCGATGATCGGGCAGTGGGAGCTTGCGACCACCGAGCGCAGCAAGACCTGCGTCGTGACCTTGAAGCCGGACGCTGCGCCGCGCGGGCAGAAGCTCGAGCTGGAGCCGGGCTGCGCCGCCGCGCTGCCCTTCACCAAGGACATCGCCGGCTGGAACGTGAAGGGCCTCGACATCGTCAGTCTCCAGGCCGCCAATGGCGAGGCGGTGATCGACTTCACCGAGGTCGAGGCCGGCATCTTCGAGGGCCTGCGCCAGGGCGAAGGCGTCTACATCCTGCAGAACCTCGCGGCGGCGCGGTCGCTGGCCAAATCGATGGACCAGATGATCGGCGATTGGGCCATGGTCCGCGGCAACGGCGCCACGATCTGCAGCCTGGTGCTGACCAACAACGACGCCGGCCACGACAATTTCCAGGTGTTCGTGAAGCCGAAATGCGACGCCGCCATCGCAGCGTTCGCACCGAGCCAGTGGCGGCTCGAGCACGGCCAGATGATGCTGATGTCGGATCGCGGCGAGACCTGGCGGTTCGAGGCGGACGACAATGCGCAGTGGCGGCTGGTGCCCGACAGCGCCAATCCGCTGATCATGCTCAGGCAGTAGGGCGAGACGCGCGCCGTTGAGCGCCCTTGCCGCGCGTCGGGCAAGCCTCTTCCGGCATCGGATTTGGTTAGCGGTCGGTTACGTGCCTGTTCCACCAATTGGAACTTGTTGTTTACGCATCTTGCGTCTGATGGTTGCATTCCATCGAGGGGGCCCGTCATGCGTGAGTTGTTGCGCCGGTTCAACAGGTCGCTGCCGTCGTTCAGCCTCAACGACAAGATCTCTGCGGCTGCGGCCGCGTTCGCCGTCCTGGTGATGCTGTCGACACTGGGCGCGCTGTCGGCGCTGCGCGAGCAGCGCCTGTTCTACGACCGGCTCGAAGCGCTTTCCATTGCGGCCCGCAACATCGAGCGCACCAACGCGCTGATCTACGCGGTCGTGATGGAATCGCGCGGCATCTACATGTCGTTGGACCGCACCGTCGCGCGGCGCTACGCCGACTCGCAGCTTGCGAAGATTGCGCAGCTGAGCAAGGTGGTCGACGAATGGGAAAGCCGGGTCACCGATGACGACGCCGCGCTGTTCGCCCCGTTCAGGAAGCGGATCGATCAGTTCGTCGCATTCCGCACCGAGATGGCGCGGCAGACGATCTCGGTCGGATCGTCGGCGGCGCGCGAGCTCGGCGACAATGACGAGAATCGCGCGGTGCGCACCGCGCTCAACGAGGACCTCGAGAAATTGTCGCGGCTCTATGCCGACCGCACCCGCGAGCTCGGCGAGGCGGCCGACGCGCGCGGCATGGCCGCGTTCTATCTGGGCGCGCTCGGGGCGGTGATCATCGTGCTGATCGCGGCCGCGGCGCTGGCGCTGCGCTGGGGCGTGCTGATGCCGCTGCTGGACATCGCCCGCGTCACCGACCGCATCGCCGCCGGCCGCATCAAGCTCAAGATTCCCCATGCGCGGCGCCATGACGAGATCGGACGGGTCGCGCATGCGGTGGAGACTTTCCAGAACGGCGCCTTCCGGATTCAGGAGCTCGAGCAGCACGAGGTCGAGATCGAGCGCCAGCACGCCGACATCCTGCGCGAGCACGAGCGGCTGGAGCAGGGCGCGCTCAGCAACCAGCAGCGTCTGGATGCCGCGGTCGCCAACATGGCCCAGGGCCTGATCATGCTCGACAGCTTCGGCTACGTGCTGATGGTCAACGAGCAGTACCGCGAGCTGTACGGCGTTCCTGCCTCGGTTGCGAAGCCCGGTGCGCATGTGCGCGAGATCCTCGCGCACCGCGCCAAGCTCGGCCTGCTGCGTGAGAAGCCGTCGGAGTTCCTCGCCGCGCTACGGGAGCGCATGAAGGAGCGAAGGGCCGAGGTCGTCGAGGTCGAGCTCGCCGACGGCCGCATCATCCGCATCTCGGAGCGTCCGATGGACGGCGGCGGCTGGATCGCGACGCATGAGGATTTCACCGCGCAGCGCCGTGCCGAGCGCAAGCTCGCGCGCGCCGAATATTTCCTCGCCGCATTGCTGGAGAACATCCCGCAGGCGGTGCTGGCCAAGGATGCGCAGTCGCTGCGCTACATGTTCGTCAATCGCGCCGCCGAGCGTCTGTTCGGCGTGCCACGCACCGACATCATCGACCGCACGCCGGGCGAACTGTTCTCCGCGCCGACCGGCGCGATCCTCGAGGAAGCCGCCCGCGAACAGCTCGCAGGGCGCGGCGACGATGAGCCGCGAGCCCATAGCATCCTCACACCCGGAAATGGTCCGCGCGACATCGTCGTGCGCCGGCTGCCGGTCTCGATCGGCGAGGGCGAGCCGAAATATCTGCTCAGCATCATCGAGGACCGCACGCAGGATCAGCGCGTGGCGGCATGATGCGTCACGTGGCAACGCCGGGGATTGCCCTGCCTTGAGGTCGCCTTGATCTGCATCAAGAACGGCCACGCCGGGCGGACTAGCGTGCTCGGAACGGAGGCCTGTTCATGATCCGACGTCTGGGGATTCCCTTTGCTACCCGCCTTGGCGCTGCGGCGCTGCTCACGCTCGCCGTCGTCGCGCCGGTGCATCAGGCTGTCGCGCAGGACGTGCTCGGCGGAGCGATCCTCGGCGGCGCCGGCGGAGCGATCCTGGGCGGCGCGATCGGCGGCGGCCGGGGCGCTGCGATCGGCGCCGTGATCGGGGCCGGCACCGGAGCTGCAATCGCGGCCGATGGCGAGCGCCGTCGTGGCGGTTATTATTCCTATCGCAATGGCTGCTATTTGCAGCGCGGCGACGGGTCATGGGTCCGCGCACACCCGCGCTACTGCTACTAAGCCTTATCCGTCGGCCGAATTGGCCGCCTGGCGGCGCGACGAACGCGCTGCCGGTGGCTTTGTCGCGCGCTCCAGCGCGTGGATGACGCGCGGATCCTCGCAATGCGCGACGTTGAAGCGCATCATCGTCGCGGCGGATTGCGCCGCGCTGAAGACGTCGCCGGGCGCGAGCACCACATGTTCCTCGAGCGCGGCCTGGGCCACCTCGATCGCCGTACAGCCGTCCGGCAACCTGCACCACAGATGAAAGCCGCCGCGTGGCATCAGCCAGGGCGCGATGCCGATGCGCTGCAGCCGTGCTGCCACGCGCGGCCGCGCCCGCGCAAGCCGAGCGCGCAGCTCCTCGATGTGCTTGCGGTAGCTGCCGCTGGTCAGCACCTGGGTCAGTGTCTCCGCGGCGAACTGTCCGGGGCCGCCGAAGCCGGTCGCGATCTGCAGGTCGATCAGCGGCTCGATCCAGTCGGCGCGCGCGGCGATGTAGCCGCAGCGCACCGAGGCCGACAGCGTCTTGGAGAAGCTGCCGACCAGGATCACCCGCGTCAGCCCGTCGAGCGCCGCGAGCCGCGGCGACGGCTCCGGCTCGAAATCGCCGTAGATGTCGTCCTCGACGATGATCGTGTCATGCGCCGCCGCGGCGTTGAGCAGCCGGTGCGCCGTCTGCAGCGACAGCGTCGCGCCGGTCGGATTGTGCAGGCCCGAATTGGTGATGTAGAGCCGCGGGTGCTCGGCTGCGAGCATCGCCTCGAACCGCGCGACGTCGGGTCCGCCCGGCGTCATCGGCACGCTGACGATCCGCGCCTGATGCGCGCGCAGCAACGCCAGGAAATTGAAGTAGCAGGGATCGTCGACGAGCACGGCGTCGCCGGGACGCAGCAGCATGCGGCAGATCAGGTCGATCGCCTGCGTGCCGGACGAGGTCAGCACCAGCTGCTCGCTGAACGCGTCGATGCCGAGGCCGGCAAGGCGGCCCTGCAGCAGCCGTCGTAGCGCCGCCGATCCTCGCGCCGCGCCGTAGTCGCTCAGCACTGGGCCGCCGCCGCGCGCCAGCGTGCGGACCGCGCGCCGCAGCGCGTCCTGCGGCATCCACTCGGCCGGCAGCCAGCCGCAGCCGGGCGTCAGCGTTCCCGGCCCGGCGTCGAGCGACTGCCGCGACACCCAGAACGGATCGACCGCCCGCGGACGGTGCGGCTCGCGATCGGCGAGGGCCAACGGCGGCAGCGCGGTGTCGGCGACATAGAAGCCGGAGCCGCGCCGGGCCCGGATCACACCCTCGGCGGCGAGCCGGTCATAGGCCTCGACGACGGTGGCCGGCGAGACGCCCATCGCCGCGGCGAAGGCGCGGATCGACGGCAGGCGCTGGCCGACGTCGAGCGCGCGCGTCGCCAGACGCTGCCGGATCGCATCGACCACGGCGGTGGTCCGCGTGCCGTCTCGGCGGGACTCGAGCGTCCTTGATTCCAAAGTGTATTGCTTTCGGCATCAGTACAGAATGTCGAAATTGTATCGGTCTGTGACTGCCGCAACAAGCCCGATCCGGCTAAGGGATCTGCGAGGAGGAGCCGTGCATGAAGGGATCGATCGAAGGTTGGGGGAGCGGCATCGTCGGCATGACGATCTTCAGCGGCTCGCTGCCGGCCACGCGGGCGGCGCTGGAGGGTTTTGCGCCGCTGTTCCTGACGGGCGCACGCGCGACGCTCGCGGCCGTGCTGGCTGCGCTTTGTCTTTTGCTGTTGCGGCAGCCGCTGCCCAGCCGGCGTGATCTGGTGTCGCTCGGGATCGTATCGCTCGGTGTGGTCATCGGCTTTCCGCTGCTCACGGCGCTCGCGCTCCAGCACATCACCTCGGCCCATGCGATCGTGTTCGTCGGTCTGCTGCCGTTGTCGACCGCCTTGTTCGGCGTGCTGCGCGGCGGCGAGCGGCCGCGGCCGTTGTTCTGGCTGTTCGCAGTCCTTGGCGCTGCGGCGGTCTCGGGCTTCGCCCTGTCGCAGGACGGCGTCGCGGCGCCGATCGGCGATCTCGCCATGATCGCCGCGATCATCGTCTGCGGCCTGGGCTATGCCGAGGGCGCCATGCTCACGCGCCGGCTCGGCGGCTGGCAGGTGATCTCGTGGGCGCTGCTGTTGTCCGCACCGCTGATGCTGTCGATGGCGGTGCTGACGCTACCCGGCGCGTCACATGACATCACGGCCGCGGCGTGGCTGGGCCTTGCCTATGTCTCCGTCTTCAGCATGTTCATCGGCTTCGCCTTCTGGTACCGCGGGCTCGCGCGCGGCGGCACTGCGACGGTGGGCCAGCTGCAATTGCTGCAGCCCTTCCTCGGCCTCGGTTTTGCGAGCCTGCTGCTGCATGAGCCGGTGTCGGCCACGATGATCGCCGCAGCCGGAATCGTCGTCGTCTGTGTGGCGATGGCGCGTCGCTGGGCGTAAGCCGTCAGCGGCTATTTGCGGTGATAGAGTCCAGTGAAGCTGACGCCGGCACCGCCGCAATCATTGTTGTCCTCGACCAGCAAAAGCGCGCCGATGCGCTGCAGACGCACGCGGCACTCGTCGCCGGCATTCGGCCGATCGAACGGCGTGCTGCCGTCGTCGACGAAGGCGATGAGGCCGCCCTTGGGCTCTGCCGTCGCGCCGAGCGATCCGTTGCGCAACTCGCGACCGGCCGGCAGCACCTGATCGCCTTCGATCCTGAGCCGGTTGCCGGCCGCTTTCCTGATCGTCAGTCCCCCTCCCGGATGCTCCCAGCTTCCGGCCCAGTCGGACATTGCCGGCGCGGCCATCGGCGCGACGGTGGTGAGGGCTGCGCGCGGCAGCCAGCCGGTGGTCCAGATCTGGGCCTTCGCACGCGGCGCCTGGTAGCTGACGCAGACGAAATCGCCGTGGGTCCTGCCGACCAGCACGAGGTCGTCGCCGACGAGGTACGCCTTCTTCCGGCAGGCGTCGGTCGCAGCGGGACAGCCTGCGGCCTTGAAGCCATCGTCATAGGGGCTCTTGACGAAATTCACGCGCGGCTGGCCGCTCACTTTGGCGACGACGAGTGGCCGCGCATCGTCCCAGCCGATGCCATTGCAATTGGCGGGATCGTTGGCGTCGTAGGCAGCCGCCGCGGTGACGGTCAGGCCGCCGAGGATCAGTCCGATGAAGGCCGCGCGCATCCGTCATTCCTCTCCACGCTTCGCCAGCATTAGCCGACGTGGGAAGACGGCCGGTTCAACGCGGCCCGACGTTTCGTCTATCCCGCGGCGATCTTTTGGCAGCTCCGACCGCGGCACGCTGCATGCGTCGTCTCGTCGGCGTCGCGCCTTCACATCACCCCGATGCTCTTCAGGCTGGTGTGGCCGTTCTTGCCGACGATGATGTGATCGTGAACCGTGATGCCGAGCGGCTTGGCGATCTCCACGATCGTCTTGGTCATCCGGATGTCGGCCTGCGACGGCGTCGGATCGCCCGAAGGGTGATTGTGCACCAGGATGATCGCAGTGGCCGACAATTCGAGCGCGCGCTTGATCACCTCGCGCGGATAGACCGGCGTGTGATCGACGGTGCCGGTCTGCTGCACCTCGTCGGCGATCAGCTGGTTGCGCTTGTCGAGAAACAACAGCCTGAACTGCTCCTTGTCGGCGAACGCCATGCTGGTGCGGCAATAGGTGATGACGTCCTGCCATGACGCCAGCGCGTGCTTCTGCCGCACCTCGCCCTTGGCGATGCGGTGCGCGGCGGCGGCGATCAGCTTGAGCTGGGTGATCGAGGCGTCGCCGACGCCGTCGATCTCGCGCAGCCGCGGCTCCGGCGCGTGGATCACCTCGGCGAACGATCCGAACGTCTTCAGCAGCGCCTTCGCCAGCGGCTTGACGTCGCGCCGCGGCAGCGCGGCGAACAGCACCATCTCCAGCAGCTCGTAGTCGTTGAGGGCGTCGGGGCCGGCGCTGTGGAAGCGCTCGCGCAGCCGCTGCCGGTGGCCGTGATAGTGCGGCGTGTCCGGCGGCGTATCGTCGGGGGGAGGGGCTTTCTCGGGCATCGGCGTCAGCATGCCGTGATGCCGCATTTTTGCAACCTCGAAGTGCTCGCGCGCCGCAGGGCGCGCCTTGCTAGGCCGCGCGCCCGGTCAGCACGAGGACGAGGCCGACGATGAGCGGAAACGCTGTGGGGTGGAAGGTGAGAGCAACGCCGAAGGCGCGGCCCGCCGCGCCCCTGGCATAGCCGAGCCAGAACAGCAGCCGCCCGAGGCCGAACAGGATCACGAGCGTGAGCAGCACCGGACGACGTCCTTCTCGTCCGTCGGGCGATCCTGCTTATGGCTGCAGACTGCCGATGAAGGCTTCGATGCTGGCGAGGACCGGCCTCTGGTCGCCGGCGAACATCCAATGGTCGGCGCCGTCGAACTCGACGAAGCGCGCGCGGCGGATATGGCTGGCGAGATGCCGCCCGGCCCCGACGAGCACGGCGCGGTCATGGCGACGGTGCAGCACCAGGGTCGGCGCAGAGACCCGGGCGAGCAGGTGGCGGACGTCCATATCCCTGAAGGCTTCGAGCAGGCCCTTGATGGCGCCGGGGCTGGATGCCGCGCGAAGCAGTCCGGCCCACCAGGCCCGCGCCTGGGGATCGCCGGCCAGGCTCGGTGCGAACGTCTCGATGCCCGCCGGTCCGCCCCATTCGGCCACGAGCTGTCGCAGCCAGATGCTGTACTGGCCG
Organism: Bradyrhizobium sp. SZCCHNPS1003; assembly: GCF_032381555.1. Taxonomy (NCBI): domain Bacteria; kingdom Pseudomonadati; phylum Pseudomonadota; class Alphaproteobacteria; order Hyphomicrobiales; family Nitrobacteraceae; genus Bradyrhizobium; species Bradyrhizobium sp. SZCCHNPS1003. Next base: position 211,981 of record NZ_JAUHIU010000014.1, on the reverse strand, counting down.
GCCTGCAACGCATGCGGATAGTCTGATGTCGCGCTGCCCTTGGCGAGCGAGGCGAACAGGATCAGCCCGGCGACGCGCTCGGGATGGTCGGCCGCGAAGGTGATGCAGGCCGGCCCGCCCTCGGAGGCGCCGAGCAGCACCGTGCGCCGGCTGCCGGCGGCGTCGAGCACGGTCGCGATGTCGCGCGCCGTCGCCTCCACGCTCGGGCTGAAACCGACCCGGTCGGAGAGCCCGATGCCGCGGCGATCGAACAGGATCAGACGGCCGATTCTGGCGAGCGCGGACAGCAAGGCCCGACAGCGCGGCTCCTCCCAGATCCGCTCGACATGCGAGACGAAGCCGGGCAGCAGCAGAATGTCCAGCGGACCGGTGCCGTAGGTCTGATAGGCCAGATGAACGCCGTCGCCCAGGACATAGCGCGTCGGCGGCGCGCTCTCGCCTTGCGCCGCGACGCCCTGCGTCAGCAGCGCCAGCGTATCCGGTTCGGGGGAGACGCCGAGCTCGTCGCGCAGGCGCTGTGTCAGGGCGTCGAGATGACGCTCGGCGGCGGCGCGGTCGCCGGCCAGCAGCAGGCTGCGAATCAGGGCGCGGCCATAGACCTCGCTGAGCGGATCGAACGCGACGAGGCGCCGGGCGTGGGCCGCCGCCGCGGCATGGTCACCGGCCGCGCTGCGATCCTGCACCACGCGCTCCAGCGCCTGGACCGCCCGGCCGCGCAAGGCTTCGCGCCGGAAGAAGGCCCATTCCTCGAACTGCGGACAATCGCCGGGCGTGAAGCCGTCGAGGAAGTCACCTGCATAGAGGCGGCAGGCCAGCTCGAATTCGCCGCGGTCGCAGGCCGTTTCGAACAGCCCGGATTCGACCTCCAGCTCGGCCGCGGCCGCCCACCGAATCGTCGCGCGATCGATGGTGAGGCAGCCGTCGCCGAGCGTGAGCTGGAGCCGGTGCAGCAGGCGCCGCAGCCGCGCCCGCGCCACCTCCTCGGAACTCTCGGGCCAGAGCATCGTCGCCAGAACGTCCCGCGCGACGCGGCCCTTGGCCTCCGCCAGATAGACCAGCAGAGCGAGGCCCTTGCGCAGCGACAGCGGGCATGGCTGGCCGTCGCGATGCAGCTCGGGAAAGCCGAATGTCCGGACGCGGAACTGAACCATTGTCGTGCGACCTGCATGGCTGCGTCCGGGGGACGCTCGGGGGACGGTCGATTGGTAAGGCTCAGGCTCGCGCGGGACGTGAACGATCCCAGGATCGGGCGTCTCGATCACGGCCATGCCGTCCTCGATGCAACAAGGAAACATTCATGTCCGGACGTCTCCTCATCATGCTCTACGCCATCACGAGCTATGCCGTCTTTCTTGGGTCGTTCGTCTGGGCGGTCGGTTTCGTCGGCAATTACAACTATCTCACGGCCAAGTCGATCGACGTGGGCGAGTCCAGCACCGTGACCGAGGCCGTCGTCGTCGACGTGCTGCTGCTGGCGCTGTTTGCGGCCCAGCACAGCGTGATGGCGCGTCCGGCCTTCAAACGGTGGTTCACGCGCATCATTCCGGCGGCGGCCGAGCGTAGCACCTATGTGCTGCTGTCCAGCGTGATCCTGCTGCTGCTGTTCTGGCAATGGCGTCCGATCCCGATTCCGGTCTGGCGCGTCGAGGGCGTCGCCGCGGCCGTGCTGACCGGCGTCCACTGGCTCGGCTGGCTCATCGCGCTCAGCTCGACCTACATGATCGATCATTTCGATCTGTTCGGCCTGCGGCAGGCCGTCCTCGCCCTCCGCGGCACCGATGCGACGGCGCAGCCGTTCAAGACCCCGCTGCTGTATCGCCTGGTGCGCCACCCGCTGATGCTGGGCTTCCTGCTCGCGTTCTGGGCCACGCCGGAGATGTCGGTCGGTCATTTGCTGTTCGCGGTCCTCGGCACGGCCTACATCCTGATCGGGCTGCAGCTCGAGGAACGGGACCTGGTTGCCGAGTTCGGCGAGAGCTATCGGCGCTACCGCCAGCGGGTGCCGATGCTGCTGCCGCGGCTGATCGGCGGCCGGCGCACCGAAGAGACCGAAACGTCAGCGCGTGGCATGCGCTAGCGGCCTCGATTGCCTGCTCCCTCCGCTCCGGCTTGGGCGATGCAGCGCCCACGTAGACGTGAATTGGTGCGGGGGACCTCAGCACCTATGTCGGGCTTGAATGCTGCGATGCAAAATCACAGCTCGACAGCCTCTGTTCTCATAAGGCCCTATGGCCTGCCGTTTCCGCCCGAGAGAGATCCGCGTTGACCACCATCACGTCCGATTCCGGCGACTCGCTGTCCGCCTGGATCACGCTGCTATTGGCCTTTTCCTGCGGGCTGATCGTCGCCAACATCTATTATGCGCAGCCGTTGATCGGGCCGATCAGCGCCGACCTCGGGCTGCGGCCGCAGCTCGCGGGACTGCTGGTGACGATGAGCCAGATCGGCTACGGCGCAGGTCTCTTGTTCGTGGTGCCGCTCGGCGACCTCATCGAAAACCGCAAGCTCGTCATCACGACCATCATCGTCGGCGCCGCCGCACTCGGCTGTGCGGCCCTGGCGACGAGCCCATCGACATTCCTGCTCTCGGCGCTGCTGATCGGCTTCGGCTCGGTCGCGGTGCAGATCCTGATCCCGTATGCCGGCCATATGGCGCCGGAGGCGATCCGCGGCCGCGCCGTCGGCAATGTCACCACCGGCCTGATGCTCGGCATCATGCTGGCGCGGCCGCTCGCGAGCTTCGTCGCGGCCCATGCCTCCTGGCACGTCATCTATATGGCCTCCGCGCTCGCCATGCTGATCCTTGCCGTCGTGCTGCGCCTGGCCCTGCCGCCGCGTGAGCCGCAGGCGCGGCTGAGCTATGGCCAGCTGCTCGGCTCGATGGTCGAGCTCTATCGCGACACGCCGGCGCTGCGCCGCCGGGCGCTGTACCAGGCCGCGCTGTTCGGCGGCTTCAGCGTGTTCTGGACCACGTCCCCGCTGCTGCTGGCCGGGTCCGATTTCCGGATGTCGCAGACCGGCATCGCCCTGTTCGCGCTGGCTGGCGTCGCCGGCGCGATCATGGCGCCGGTCGCCGGCCGCATCGCCGACCGCGGCTGGACGCGTCCGGCGACGGTCGCATCGATGCTGCTGTGCGCGGTCGGCTTCGCGCTGACGCTGACGGTCCCGCTCGGAACGAATGGGTCGCTGGCCACGCTGGTGATCGCCGCCATCGCGATCGATTGCGGCGCGCAGCTCAGCCTCATTCTCGGCTATCGCGTGCTGTTCGTGCTCGGCGCAGGCCAGCGCAGCCGACTCAACGGGCTCTACATGACCACCTTCTTCGTCGCGGGCGCTGCAGGGTCGGGCCTCGGTGCGTGGGCCTATGTGCATGGCGGCTGGACGGCCGCCGCCGCATTCGGCACGGCGCTGCCGCTCGCCGCGCTGGCCTATCAGTTCACCGAGCCGAATTGATCAGAACGGGCTGCGCTTCAGCCCGGGCACCAGCGCCGCCAGCCGGTCCTTGATCCACGGCGCTGGCGGCAGCTTGCCGGTGGGCATCTCGACCGCGGCGGCCGGGTTGCGGCCCACCGCGAGCGTCAGGGTCGCGAGATAATGGTCGCGCTCCTCCTTCACCGCGCAATGCGCGCGGTGATCGGGATCGGCCTCGGTCGCGACGCGGTCGTTGGCATTGATGACGAGCCGCTGCTTCGGCCGTCCAGTGTAGTCGGGCACGTTGGTGTAGATGAACTCGTTCAGCGCCTCGGGAAAGAAGGTCTGTCCGGTCAACACCGTGGCCTCGTCGACAAACACCCTGAAGTGGATGTGGGTGGCGCGGCCGGCATACCAGCCGGGATAGATCGTCCTGAAGCCGGCCCAGCCGGCGGCATCGGCCATCTGGGTGCCGCGCAGGAACGTCTTGCCGCTCTGGTCGAGCTTGTGATTGTCGCTCTGGCCGGGATAGCCCGAATAGATGCCACGGGCGTCGCAGTGCCAGACGTCGACCCGTGCGCCCGGGATCGGTGCGCAGGAGCCGGCCTCGATGACGCGAAGGCGCAGCCTGAGCGGGACGCCCGGCCGGTCCTCGGCGATCTCGGCGCGCACCAGCTTGGGATCGAGATAATAGGGGCCCGACTCCGACTGCGGCGTCAGGATGCAGGCATCGTCGGCATTCGCCAATGCAGGAACTGTCTCCGACGCGGCGCGCGCCGGCGGCGTCAGCAGCGCTGCGCCCGCGGAGAGAAGGCCGAGAACGCCACGGCGTGTTGCGATGGTCAGAGCTGCCTCCCGCAATCGCATGCGATGGAGGCGGCAGTCGATCAGCCGGACATGGCAACAATCGGACGCCCTGCGACCATTCGTCCAGGGAGCCCGCTCACACCTGCGTCAGCGGCTTCTCGCCATGGCGCTCCGACAGCGTGAAGATCTCGACGCCGTCGGCGGTGACGCCGACCGAATGCTCGAACTGCGCCGACAACGAGCGGTCCCGCGTCACCGCGGTCCAGCCGTCGGACAGGATCTTCACATGCGGCTTGCCGAGATTGATCATCGGCTCGATGGTGAAGAACATGCCGGGCTTGAGCAGCACGCCCTCGCCGGGCCGGCCGACATGGATGATGTTCGGCTCGTCGTGGAACAGCCGGCCGAGGCCATGGCCGCAGAAGTCGCGCACCACGCTCATGCTCTGCGGCTCGACGAAGCTCTGGATCGCATGGCCGATGTCGCCGGTGGTGGCGCCGGGCTTCACCGCGGCGATGCCGCGCATCATCGATTCGTAGGTGACCTCGATCAGCCGCTCGGCCTTGCGCGCGATCGGGCCGATCCCATACATGCGGCTCGAATCGCCGTACCAGCCGTCGACGATGAAGGTGACGTCGACGTTGATGATGTCGCCTTCCTTCAGCGGCCGGTCGTTCGGCATGCCGTGGCAGACCACGTGGTTGATCGACGTGCAGGTCGAATAGCGATAGCCGCGATACATCAGCGTCGCCGGATAGGCGCCGTGGCTGAAGGCGAAGTCGCGGACGAAATCGTCGATCCGCGAGGTCGGCACGCCCGGCTTGACGATGTCGGTGAGCGCATCGAGGCACCTCGACACCAGCGCGCCGGCCTTGCGCATGCCGGCAAAGCCGCTCGGGCCGTGCAGCTTGATCTGGCCGTTCTTGCGCGCAGTGGTGTCGGTCGCTTCGATATAGTTCATGGGCCTGTTTCGTTCTCAGGGGTGTCGCGGGGTGATCGCCTAATTTAATGATCGTGCCGGCCGGTGCAAGCCGGGTGTGCACGGCCGGATCTGCCGCCTAGCCGGTCGGCACCTCCAGCGTGGTCTCCACCGGCAGCGCACCGCCGCGAACGCGAAGCTCTCGCACCGGATACGGCACCCTGATGCCCTCGCGCTTGAAGGCCTCCCACAGCGCCAGCATCACCTCGCTCTTGACGCTGTCCATGTAGCTGGGGTCGGCGATCCATGTGGTCAGCGAGAACTTCATGCCGGCCTCGGTGAACTCGGTCAGCAGGCAGTTCGGCGCCTTCGATTTCAAGGTGCGCGGCGTCTCGGCCGCGATCTCGGTGGCGAGCTTGCAGACGACCCGGGGATCGGCGTCGTAGTTGGTGCCGAAATTGACCTTCACCAGCGTGTTCTTGTCGGTGTAGGTCCAGTTGGTCACCTTCTGGGTGACAAGGTCCTCGTTCGGGATCAGGAACTCGCGGCCGTCGCCGGCGGCGACCGAGATGTAGCGCGTGTTCATCGCGCTGATGCGCCCCGAGCTGTCGCCGATGGTGACGAGATCGCCCGGCTTCACCGATTTGTCGGCCAGCAGGATGATGCCGGCGACGAAATTGGCGACGATGCGCTGCAGGCCGAGGCCGATACCGACACCGGCGGCGCCCGAGAAGATCGCGAGCGCCGACAGGTTGATGCCGACCGCGCTGATCGCAATCGCGACGCCGAGGATCATCAGGCCCATGCGGACCATCTTGATCAAGAGCACCTGGATGGACGGTGTCAGGTCGGTCGAGCGGGTGATGCGGCTCTCGACGAAATTGCTGGCGATGTTGGTCAGCCACAGCACCGCGAGCAGCAGCACGCCGAGCTTGATCACCAGCAGCGGCGTCAGCCTGAGGCCGCCGAGCACGACCGAGATGGAATCGAGCGCGTCGACCACGTTGTCGAGCTGGCCGATGATGCTGAGCGCGGCGACCAGCCAGGCCGAGATCGACACGATCTGCACGATGAAGGTGCTGCGGATCACCGAGGTGATCAGCCGGATCACGAGCCAGGCCAGCGCCAGCTTGAGCGCGACGGCGAGCAGGTAGCTGCGGCTCGGCCAGGTCCACAGCAACATGCCGGTGCGGGCGATCCGCATCAGGATCACGAACACGACCGTGGCGACGCTCTCCAGCAGCACCCGTAGCAGCTGCCGCAGCGGGCCCGGCCAGCCCATCGCCAGCGAGGTCATGTCGATGCGCGCGCGCACGGCGGCGCGTGCCGCAAAGGCAATGCCGGCGCCGCTCAGCACCAGCCCGAGTTGAAGATAGAACCACGGCGAGGTGACCTCGGCGCCGATCGAGCGGCCAACGGTCTGCAGGAATTCGAGAACGTCTTTCAGGTCGAGGTCCATCAGCGGGGTCTCGGAGGGGAACAGTGGCGCGGGTTGGCGGGGTCAGCGGGATTTAGTTCGTTTTCGTCACGGGCGATTGCCGCGAAATATACCCCGAACACGGCCGAGGATGGAAAAATGGGCATATCGCCGCGATAGGAGCAAATCCGGTTGGCGTGCAAGTGTGGCGACGATAAGGATGTAAAACTCGGATTCATCAGCGTTTTTTCATGACATCCCTCGACGCCGTCAGCATTGCCATCCTCCTCGGTGCGGTCCTCGTCATGGCCGGTATCCTGTCGAGCCTGCTGGCGCTGCGCTTCGGCGCACCGCTGCTGCTGGTGTTCCTGGTCATCGGCATGCTGGCGGGCGATTCCGGCCCTGGTCATATCGAATTTCAGGACGTCCGTACCACCTATCTGGTCGGCTCCGTCGCGCTGGCGCTGATCCTGTTCGACGGCGGCCTGCGCACGCGCTTCCAGAGCATCCGCACCGTGCTGGCGCCCTCGATGGTGCTCGCCACCGTGGGCGTGCTGATGACCGCGTTCATCACCGCGCCGGTGGCGAAATATGCCCTCGACCTCGGCTGGACCGAGGCGATGCTGGTCGGCGCCGTCATCGCCTCGACCGATGCCGCGGCCGTGTTCCTGCTGGTGCACGCCCAAGGCCTGCGGCTGCGCCCGCGCGTCGGCGCCACGCTGGAGGCGGAGTCCGGCAGCAACGATCCGTTCGCGGTGTTCCTCACGCTGATGCTGGTCGAGCTGATCTCGGTCGGTCAGGGCTCGTTCGGACATTTCGCATTCGAGCTGGTCCGCGAAGCGGTGCTCGGCACGCTGTTCGGCATCGTCGGCGGCCGCCTCGTCGTCATCGGCCTCAACCGGGTGGCGCTGCCGCAGGGCCTGCACGCGCCGTTCGTGACCACGGCCGCGCTGGTCATCTTCGGCATGGCGCAGATCGCGCACGGCTCCGGCTTCCTCGCCGTCTATCTCGCCGGCCTCATCGTCGGCAACCGGCCGACCCGCGCGCACAACTCTGTCGTCACCTTCCTCGATGCCGCGACCTGGCTCGCCCAGATCGTGATGTTCGTGCTGCTCGGGCTGCTGGTGTCGCCGCAGCGGCTGCTCGACAGCCTGCTGCCGGCGATCGCTGTTGCGCTGATGCTGATGCTGGTGGCGCGACCTGTCGCGGTGTTTCTCTGCCTCTATCCGTTCCGCTTCAACTGGCGGGAGAAGGCGTTCATCGCCTGGACCGGCCTGCGCGGCGCGGTCGCGATCTTCCTCGCCTCGATCCCGCTGCTGGTCGGGCTGTCCAAGGCCTATCTCTATTTCGACGTCGCGTTCGTGGTCGTGATCATCTCGCTGCTCGCGCAGGGCTGGACGCTCGGCGTGGCCGCGCGCAAGCTGCACGTGGCGCTGCCGCGCACCGATCGGGGCCCGCGCCGCATCGAGCTCGATCTGCCCGGCCAGCTCGAGCAGCAGCTGGTCGGCTATTCGATTCGCTCCAAGAGCCTGTACTTCCGCCGCGGCCTGATCCCGTCCTGGTCGAAGCCGACGCTGGTGATCCGCAACGAGCAGATTCTGTCGCCGCCCGAGGCCGAGCCGATCGCGCCGGGCGACTATCTCTATCTGCTGGCACCGCCGGAAAAGGCCGAGTCGCTCGACCGCTTCTTCGTCGACATGCCGCCGTCGGCGGCGCCCGACCCGCATCTGCTCGGCGACTTCATGGTCTCGGCCGAGCATACGCTCGACGAGGTCGCCGGCATCTATGGCGTCAAGCTCGACGAGGGCGAGGACAAGCTGACGCTCGCCGACTATTTCGACATCCATCTCGACAACGCGCCGAAGGAAGGCGCGACCCTGGCGCTCGACACCATCGTGCTGGTCGCCCGCTCGATCTCCGGCGGCCGCGTCAACGTGGTCGGCCTGCGCCTGCCGGAGGACGAGGAGGATGTGCCGGTGCTGACGCGCAAGGAGCGGATGAAGCGCAGGCTGGCCAGTGTCTGGTCGTCGCTCGCGGGCGTCTGAGCTTCAATCCGCCGCCGGCAGCACGGCGATCGAGATCGTATTCTCCGGCGCGCCGCTGACCTGCAGCACGAGGGGCTGCGATCTCAGTTCGTACTTCATGGTCTTGCGGATGCCGTCGCAATCGGTGGCGCCGCTGAAGCCGGCCGGCTTGAGGATCTTGCCGTCCTGCACGACGTCGATCCAGGCCGCGGCTGATAGGCTGATCGTGTAGACGCCGGCCTTCGGCGCCGCGGTGATCCGCGTGAGGCCGGCGAAAGTGCCGTCCTTGGGCGCGCGTTCCGGCGGCATCGCCAGCTTGGCCTCAGCCGTCGGACGCAGCTCCAGCACGATGCCGGTCGCAGGAATGGCGGCGATCTCCACACCCGATGCGAGCTTCTGGCGGTCAGCCGAGGTCAGCGCGGCGCGCTCGCGCGCGATGTCCCATTTGAACTTGTCGCAGCCGCTCGGCTCGGTGGCGAGCGCGACCGTGCTGGCGGCCAGCGTGAGGAGGAGGGCAGTCACGGCGGGACGGATCAGGATCATGACGGACTCGCTACCGTTACGCCGCGCAGCAACCCGCGGCATTTCGATACCGCGATAACAGGAGGTGGAGGGACCGTCATCCCCTTCGATCGTCGCGCTCACGGTGCGAGCGCCGTCATCCGAGAGCGATCCAGCCGCTCCTGCGACTCCTTCGTCGTGTCGGCTTTCGGTCGCATCAATTCTTGGCGTCCGGCGCATGCAGCACCGCCCGGCAGCCAGGCGGCAGTTGCGCCATCGTGATCGGTTGCGGCGGCTTGGGCGGCTCTTTCGGCGGCGGCGGATGCAGCACCGCGTCCGAGAACCAATAGTCGAGGTCGCCGCAGCCGTCGCCGCCCTCCTGGTCGGTCTGGCCATGACAGTCCGGGTTGCCCGGCGGGCACACCATGCGGATGTGGAAATGATAGTCGTGACCCCACCACGGTCGCACCTTGGTGAGCCAGCTGCGGTCCCCCCTAGCGTCACGGCACAGCGCCTTCTTGATCGCAGCGTTGACGAAGATGCGTTGCACCGACCGCTCCTGCGCGGCGGTGCGGATCACGGCGAGGTGGCCCTTCGTGAACACGCGCGGATCGACGTCGAGGCGATCGGGCCGCACCATCATGACCGCCGACATCTCCTCGCGCTCGTTGCGCGACAGCCGATGGTCGGGCATGGGCGTCAGCCAGATGTCGGCGTCGAGCCCGATCTGATGGCTGGCATGGCCGCTCAGCGCCGGCCCGCCGCGCGGCTGGCTGATGTCGCCGACCAGGATGCCGGGCCAGCCGGCATCCTTGTGCGCGCGGGTCGCCAGCCGTTTCAGCAGCGCGATCAGGTTGGGATGACCGAAATTGCGGTTGCGCGACAGCCGCATCACCTGCCAGCCCTCGCCATTGATCGGCATTCGCTCGGCGCCGGCGATGCAGCCGCGATTATAGGTTCCAATCACCTTGGTCGGTTGCGCCGAGGGCAGGATCCTGCGGGCGAACAGCTCCTTGGCCGGTGTATCCGGATCGTCCGGATGCGCCAAGGGCGGCAGGGCCTTCGGCTCGACGCTGCCCTTGTCCTGGGCACGGGCCGGAGCCGTCGCGGCAATGACGGCCGAACTGATGATGACGACCAGAATCAGGCGGACATGCATGGAGCGAGTGTAGCGGCTGCCGACCGGTCGAGATGCCCAATTCTGCGTCAACGTCAGGCATTCGAGCCACTTTAACCTGATTTTAACCCTGCTGCCGGATTGGCGGAACAGGCTGAACACGGCTCAATTGCGTGAGTTCGTTCGGTAAATGAACACCACGTGCGGGGCCATTGCACGGTATGCGGGTCTTTTTTGGTCCGCGGCAACCGACGTCACTTATCTCTGGTTGTACCGCAGCCCTTGGTTGATCCTCCGCGCAAGTCTCAGCTCTCCAAATACGCGAGTGCGTCTGCCTGTTCCCGTAACCAGTGGCTGTCGTGCCCCGCATCAAGATACCATTTTTTCAGAAACGTGGCCGAAAACTGCTCGTCGAGAAGGAGAGTGAGGCACGCAATGCGGCCCGTTCGGCCACCCACGGCAAAAAAGCGCAATCGCGTGCCAAGCGCCCGCGATGCAATTCACCCGGTCAAGCCGAGCCCGAAATTGCGGCGGCACAACCTGCGCAACCTCGGCCCCGTCGATGAGATCGCGGGCAATTGCGCCGAAGTGGCGATGGCGGAGGCGAAGAAGGCGCATGATCGTCTCATCGAAGCGATCGACATTCTTCCCGAGGGTATCGTGTTCCTCGACGCCGACGGCCGCTACATTCTCTGGAACAAGAAATACGCCGAAATCTACAACCGCAGCTCGGACCTGTTCGAAGCCGGCGCGCGGCTGCAGGACACCATCCGGGTCGGCGTGGCGCGGGGCGATTATCCGGAAGCCGCCGGGCGCGAGGAGGAATGGATCGCCGAGCGGCTGGAGAGGCTGTTCCAGCCGAGCGGCCGCCACGAGCAGAAATTGTCCGACGGCCGCACCATCCTGATCGAGGAGCGCCTGACCGGCGATGGCGGGATCGTCGGCCTGCGCGTCGACATCACCGAATTGAAGCAGCGCGAGGAGTCGTTCCGCCTGCTGTTCGACGGCAATCCGGTGCCGATGATCGTCTGCGCGACGGATGATGGGCGCGTGCTCGGCGTCAACGAAGCGGCGGCCCAGCATTACGGCTATAGCCGCGCCGCCTTCGAGCGGCTCGGCATCCGCAACCTGCAGGCCTATGAGAGCGAGCCGCCCTGGGCCGGCGAGGAGCAGGCGGCGCGCACCTGGAAGCATGTCCGCGCCGATGGCGCCCTGATCGATCTCGCGATCTATTCACGCCATCTCGTCCACAACAGCCAGCCCGCCGTGCTGCTGGCGCTTATGGACATCACCGAACGCAAGCGCGCCGAGGCGCGGCTCGCCTTCCTGGCCCAGCACGATGCACTGACCGGCCTGCCGAGCCGCAACCTGCTGCGCCAGAAGATCGATGACAAGCTCGCCCAGATGCGGCGCGGCTCCGAGAAAATCGCCGTGCTGGTGCTCGGCCTCGACAATTTCAAGTCGATCAACGACACGCTGGGCCACGCCGTCGGCGACCGGCTGCTGCGCGGGGTCGGCAAGCGGCTGCGCTCGATCCTGCGCCAGGAGGACATCGTCGCCCGTCTCAACTCCGACGAGTTCGCGGTGGTGCAAGGCGGGCAGGCACGGCCGGAGGATGCGGCCCAGCTCTGCCGCCGGCTGTTGCAGGCGATCGCCGATCCTTATCTCATCGACGGCAGCTCGGTGACGATCGGCGCCACGATCGGCATCGCCATGGCGCCGAACGACGGCGACGATGCCGAGAAGCTGCTCAAGAACGCCGACATGGCGCTGTCGCGCGCCAAGAACGAGACGCGCGGCACCTTCAGCTATTTCGAACCCGGCATGGATGCCCGCGCGCAGAGCCGGCGCAAGATCGAATCCGAGCTGCGCGAGGCCATCCAGCGCGACGTGCTGCAGCCGCATTATCAGCCGCTGATCGACCTCTCGACCGGACGCATCACCGGGTTCGAGGCGCTGGTGCGCTGGCCGCATCCCGAGCGCGGCATGATCCCGCCGTCGGAGTTCATCCCGGTCGCCGAGGACACCGGCCTGATCTCGGCGCTTGGCCGCGCGATGCTGCGCCAGGCCTGCAGCGACGCTGCAAAATGGCCGGACGACGTCCGCGTCGCCGTGAACATGTCGCCGCTGCAGTTTCGCGTCGGCAACGTGCTGTCGCTGGTCATGGACGTGCTGAAGCAGTCGGGCTTGCCGCCGAGCCGGCTCGAGCTCGAGATCACCGAGACCCTGGTGCTTGAAAAGAGCGGCCAGGTGCTGGCGACCCTGCATGCGCTACGCGCGCTCGGCGTCCGCATCTCGATGGATGATTTCGGCACCGGCTATTCCAGCTTGAGCTATCTGCGCAGCTTTCCGTTCGACAAGATCAAGGTCGACCAATCCTTCATCCGCGATCTCGCCGCCAATCGCGAGGCGCAGGCGATCGTCCGCTCGATCGTCAGCCTCGGCAAGGGGCTCGGCGTCATCATCACGGCCGAGGGCGTCGAGACCGAGGCGGAGCTCCGCTGTCTGCGCGCCGAGGGCTGCCATGAAGGGCAGGGTTATCTGTTCAGCCGGCCCCGGCCCAATGTCGACATCGTCCGGCTGTTGCAGGCGCAGCGAGATGCCATGGACGGTGCCTCATCTGGCAACGCGCTGGTGGCTTGAGCGAGCGACGCTGGCTGATGTCGGGCGCGCCTCGAAGCGCCGGCGATACGCCGCGGGCGATGTTCCGACGATGCGACGGAAAGCGACGCGAAACGTTTCGAGTGACCGGTAGCCGCACTGCGCCGAGATGTCCGCCAGGGAGAGCGTCGCAGTCTCCAGCAGCTCCCGCGCCCGCGCCATGCGCTCCTGCTGCAGCCAGGCCGCAGGGCTCGCGCCAGTGCTGTCCTTGAACGACCGCAGCAAGGTGCGCTCGCTCATCCCGGCGCGTTTTGCCATCGCGCTGATCGCAATCGGCTGCGCCAGTCGCGCCCGCGCCCAGTCCATGACCTCGCCGATCGTCCGTCCCGGGCGCGCCTGGACCGGTGCGACGACGTACTGCGCCTGCCCGCCGTCCCGGTGCGGCGGCATCACCAACCGCCGCGCAACGGTGTTCGCAACCTTGCTGCCGAAATCACGCCGGACCAGATGCAGGCAGGCGTCGATGCCCGCCGCGCTGCCGGCCGAGGTGATGACGTTGCCCTCGTCGACATAGAGCGTGTCCTCCTCGACCTGAATGCGGGGGTAGAGCCGCTTCAGGTCGGGGATGTGCCGCCAATGCGTCGTGGCGCGTTTGCCGTCCAGCAGGCCTGCGGCTGCGAGCACGAACACGCCGGAGCAGATCGACAGGCATCGCGCGCCGCGCGCAGCCGCCTGCGAGATGGCGCGCAGCAGGCGCTCGGGCGGCCGCTCGGTGCGATCGCGCCACCCCGGCACGATGATCGTGCGGGCGTCCTTCAGGCGCGCGAGCGGCGCGCCGGCCTCAACGACGATGCCGCCGATCGCGCGTGACCGCCGTCCCTCGGCCGAGACCACCTTGAACCGATACCAGGAGAAATCGAACTCCGGCCGCGGCAGTCCGAACACTTCGACCGCGATGCCGAACTCGAACGTGCACAGCCCGTCATAGGCAATGACGGCGACGAGGCCGGGATCCTGACGATGGCTGCTGGCTGCGGCTGGCGGCATTGGCGGAAACTTACCGGACTTTGTCGGATCCGTCACTTGGGGCGCCGGGCATCTCGGGCGAGATTCGGGTCTGTTTACATCACCGCATGGAGACCCAATGACCACGCATGTCACCGAAGTACCCGCCGCTCCCTCAGCGCTGGCGCTCCAGCATTTCGAGGCGATGCTCGGATTCGAGACCGATTGCTGGGACGTTCACGAGAGCCTCCGCGCGGCCGCTCCGGACTTCATCCTGGTCGACGTCCGCGGCCCGGCCTCGTTCGCGAAGGGCCACATCGCGGGCGCCATCAACATTCCGCACCGGACCATGACCGCGGAGCGGATGGCAGAGTATCCGAAGACCGGGCTTTTCGTCGTCTACTGCGCCGGTCCGCATTGCAACGGCGCCAACCGGGCGGCCATCCGCCTCGCGCAGCTCGGGCTGCCGGTCAAGATGATGATCGGCGGCATTGCCGGCTGGCTCGACGAGGGCTTTGCGCTCACGCCGGGCGGCTGAGCGCAAGCGGCCCGCCAGCTACGCGGCCTTGCGCAGGCCGGCGAGGAAGGTGTCGACGCTCTTGAACAGGTCGTTCGCACGCTTGCCGAGGTCGCGCGTGGCGACCATGACGTGGTCGGCGAGCTGGCGTGACTGCTCGGCGGCGTCACTGGCGCCGACGACGTTCTGCGACACCTCGTTGGTGCCGGACGCCGCCTGCTGGACGCTGCGCGCGATCTCGCGCGTCGCCGAGTCTTGCTGCTCGACGGCGGCGGCGATGGTCGCGGCAATGCCGCTGATCTCCTGGATCGTTGTGCTGATGCCGCCGATGGCGGTCACGCAGTCGGACGTCGCGGCCTGGATCGAGCTGACCTGGCCGGCGATCTCTTCCGTCGCCTTGGCGGTCTGGCCGGCCAGCTCCTTGACCTCGGCGGCCACGACCGCGAAACCGCGGCCCGCCTCGCCGGCACGCGCCGCCTCGATGGTCGCGTTGAGCGCCAGCAGGTTGGTCTGGCTCGCGATCGCGTCGATCAGGCGCAGCACGTCGCCGATCCTCTCGGCGGCTGCGGCGAGGCTGCCGACCATCTCGGTGGTCTGGCGCGCCTTGACGACCGCGGCATCGGCGACCTTGCTGGAATGCGCGACCTGGCGGCCGATCTCGGTCACCGAGGAGGCGAGTTCTTCGGAGGCCGCGGCGACGGTCGACACGCCGCTCGAGGCTTCCTCGGACGCGGCAGCGGCGGCCGCTGCACGCTGCGAGGTGCCGTTGACGCTGACGGTGATCTCGTGGACGACGCGCTCCATGTCCGCCGTGGCCTTGGCAACCGAGGACACCACGCCCTTGACGTCGGCCTCGAACCGGTCGGCCATCTGCCGCTGCAGCGCCTGTTTCTCCTGCTCGGCGCGGTGTTGCGTCGCCTCCTGCGCCTCGCGCAGGCTGGCCGTCTCGATCATGTTGCGGCGGAACACGTCGATCGCCTGAGCCATCGTGCCGAGCTCGTCCTTGCGCTGGCCGCCGGGGATCGCGACCTCGGTGTCGCCGCTCGACAGCCGGTGCATGACGGCGGTGATCGCGACCAGTGGGCGCGAGATGCCGCGGGCGACGAACAGCGCGACGATGACGGCGAGCAGCAGGATCACGACCGTGCCGATGATCAGCTGCTGCTGCGCGCTGCTGGCTGCGGCCTCATAGGCCGTGGTGTCCTTGATCAGCTCGAGCACGGCGATCGGGTCGCCGGCGTAGTTCCTGATCTGGCCGGCATAGACCGCGGCGGGCTTGCCGGCCAGGGTGGCGTCGCGCTGCAGCGACGTGCCCTTGAACACCGCGAGCACCTCGTCCGGCGTGGCGACGACATCGTCGCCGAACGTCGACGACAGCCGCTTCGGCTGCCCGTTGTCGATCCAGTAGACCGCGAGATCGATGCCGAAGCGCTGCTTGGCGCGCTCGACGAATTCCTTGCCGAAGGCGGCGCCGACGTCGACGGTCGCGATCACCTTGCCGTCGCGCACGATCGGCGTCATCCCGAAGATGCCGAGCGACAGCCGGCTCTGCTCGACGCCGGCGATCAGGCGGCCGGTCTGGTTGGCCTGCACCACGGTGATGCGGCGCTTGGAGGTGTCGTCGCCGAACACCTTGGGCTCGTGCACGCGATAGAAATTGGTGGCCGGCGGCGCCCATACGTTCACCAGCGGAATGCCTTGCGCCTTCAGCGATGTCATGGCGCCGCCGAGCAGGGCGCCCAGCGCGTCGCGGTCGCCCTTGAGGTAGGCATCGGCGATCGGCGGCAGCGCCGCCAGGGTGGAGCTGACCGCCAGCGCGGCGCGGCCTTCATAGTCGATGCCGGCCGACACGCTGTCGAACTGCAGCTTGAGTTGCTGCTCCAGCGCCAGCCGGGTCAGGGCGCGCTGCTGGATGACGGAGAAGGTGCCGAGCACGGCACAGGCGATGGCGACGGTGAGCGAGAGCGCGACGATGAGGCGGGCGGAGATGGACCGGAGGCGGGACATTCGGGGCATTCCTTGCTTTGCAGCAAGGGTCCCAGAATACCATTAAGGAACGTATACCGTAGTTGCACGGGAGCGCTGGTTCCGCTTTGGAATCCGGATTTTCTTCAGCCTATCGTGCTGATGAAACCAGGAGAAGGGAGCGGACCCGCGCCTCAGCTATCCACCTTGAGGGCGGCGATGAAGGCTTCCTGCGGGATGTCGACCTTGCCGAACTGCCGCATCTTCTTCTTGCCTTCCTTCTGCTTCTCCAGAAGTTTTCTTTTGCGCGTGATGTCGCCGCCGTAGCACTTGGCGGTGACGTCCTTGCGCAGCGCGCGCACGGTCTCGCGCGCGATCACCTTGCCGCCGATCGCCGCCTGGATCGGGATCTGGAACATGTGCGGCGGGATCAGGTCCTTCATCTTCTCGACCATGGCGCGTCCCCGGCCTTCGGCGCGGGTCCGGTGCACCAGCATCGACAGCGCATCGACCGGCTCGTTGTTGACGAGGATCTGCATCTTGACGAGGTCGGCCGGCTTGTAGTCGGTCAGGTGATAGTCGAACGAGGCGTAGCCCTTGGAGACCGATTTCAGCCGGTCGTAGAAGTCGAACACCACCTCGTTGAGCGGCAGGTCGTATTTGACCATGGCGCGGCTGCCCACGTAAGTGAGCTCCTTCTGATTGCCGCGGCGGTCCTGGCAGAGCTTGAGCACGCTGCCGAGATATTCGTCAGGCGTCAGGATGGTGGCCTCGATCCACGGCTCCTGGATCTCGGCGATCTTGACCACGTCGGGCATGTCGACCGGGTTGTGGATCTCGATCTCCTCGCCGTCGGTCAGCTTCATCTTGTAGATGACGCTTGGCGCGGTCGCGATCAGGTTGAGATCGAACTCGCGGGAGAGGCGCTCCTGGATGATCTCGAGGTGCAACAGGCCGAGGAAGCCGCAGCGGAAGCCGAAGCCGAGCGCGGCCGACGTTTCCATCTCGAAGGAGAAGCTGGCGTCGTTGAGGCGGAGCTTGCCCATCGCGGCGCGCAGGGTCTCGAAATCATCGGCATCGACCGGGAACAGGCCGCAGAACACCACAGGGATCGCCGGCTTGAAGCCCGGCAACATCTCCGTCACCGGCTTGCGGTCGTCGGTGATGGTGTCGCCGACGCGGGTGTCCGCCACTTCCTTGATCGCGGCGGTGATGAAGCCGACCTCGCCGGGGCCGAGTTCGTCGACCTGGGTCATCTTCGGCGTGAAGAAGCCGACGCGCTCGACGTCATAGGCCGCACCCGTGCCCATCATGCGGATGCGCTGGCCTTTCTTCATCACGCCGTCGACGATGCGCACCAGCACGACGACGCCGAGATAGACGTCGTACCAGCTGTCGACCAGCAGCGCCTTCAGGGTGGCGTCGCGATCGCCCTTCGGCGGCGGCAGCCGGGTGACGATCGCCTCCAGCACGTCGGGAATGCCGAGGCCGGTCTTGGCCGAGATCATCACGGCATCGGAGGCATCGATGCCGATGACGTCCTCGATCTGCTGCTTGATCTTCTCGGGCTCCGCCGCCGGCAGGTCGATCTTGTTGAGGACCGGGACAATCTCGTGGTTGTTGTCGAGCGCCTGGTAGACGTTGGCGAGCGTCTGCGCCTCGACGCCCTGGCTGGCGTCGACCACCAGCAGCGAGCCCTCGCACGCCGCCAGCGACCGGGAGACTTCGTAGGCGAAGTCGACGTGGCCGGGCGTGTCCATCAGGTTGAAGATGTAGTCCTTGCCGTCCTTGGCGCGGTAGCGCAGGCGCACGGTCTGCGCCTTGATGGTGATGCCGCGCTCGCGCTCGATGTCCATCGAATCGAGCACCTGCTCCTTGCCCGCCATCTCGCGGTCCGACAGCCCGCCCGTCATCTGGATCAGGCGGTCGGCGAGCGTGGACTTTCCATGGTCGATATGGGCGACGATGGAGAAGTTGCGGATGTTGGGAATGGGGACGGTCGTCATGGGTCGCGCAGATAGCACCCCGAGCCCCCAACCAGCAACCATATTGCTGAATTTCCAGGGCCTTTCTTCACGGCAAGCTGATTCCCCGGGCGCTGAAAACAGGCTACCGAGGGCGGATGTCGAGTACCTCTCTCCCGCCTCTCGCGGCGCGCATGCGCGGCCGTCTCGGACCGCGGCGAATCTCCGCCTGGCTGGTGGCGCGCGCCACGGCGCCGGCAACGTCGATCTGGGTCGTCATCGGCTTCGCGGTGGTCCACGCGGTGCTATGGACCGCGATCCTCACCAATCTGAAGGCAGCGCAGGACGTCCACATGGACGTCGCCGAGGCCTATGCCTGGGGCAGCCGCTTCCTGCTCGGCTACGGCAAGCATCCGCCGCTGTCGGGCTGGATCGCCGGGCTGTGGTTCGCAGTGTTTCCGGTCAAGGACTGGGCGACCTATGCGCTGGCGATGGCCGTGAATGGCAGCGGCCTCGTGATCGTCTGGCTCGCGAGCCTCAAGGTGGTCGACCGCCGCCGCGCCTTCTTCGTCGTGGTGATGGTCGCGCTGTACCCGATCTTCAATTTCAAGGGCTTCAAGTACAACGCCGACCTGGTTCAGCTGCTGACCCTGCCGCTGTTGGTGCTGGCCTATCTCAACGCGTTCGAAAAGCGCAGCGCCGCCTCCGGCCTGTGGCTCGGCCTCGCCGGCGCGGCGGCGCTGATGACCAAATACTGGGTGCTGACCATGATCGGCGCCATCGGCCTTGCGGCGCTGCTGCACCCGGAACGGTTGCGCTTCCTGGCGTCGCCCGCGCCGTGGGTCGCGATCGTCACCATGCTGGTGGCGATGATCCCGCATCTGGTCTGGCTGTGGCGGGTCGATTTCGTCGCCATCACCTATGCCGGGGATGTCTATACGCTGTCGGACCGCGGCCGGGCTGCCGAGCTCGTGCTCGGCTATGTCGGCCACAATCTGGCGCTGCTGGCTTTGCCGGTGGCGCTGGCGGCGCTGGTGATGGCCTGGCCGCCGCGATTCGCCTTCCGCAACTGGCGCGGCGGTCCCAATCCCGGCGTGAATGTAAGCCAGGCGATCAATGTCTGGCTGGTGCAGGCGATCGTCGCCGTCGGGCCGCCGCTCGGCGGGCTCGCTTTCACGATCTACATGAAGACCGATTGGGGCATCTCGCTGTTCTTCCTGGTGCCGCTGGCGCTGGTCGCGATCCCCGCGCTGCGGCTGCGGCGGGTCATGGTGCCGCGGCTCGCCGCCGTCTGGCTCGTCCTGTCGCTGCTCACGCTGATCGCCTCGCCCTGGATTGCCCGGCGCGAGATGGCCGCCAATCCGAACGGCGCCACCGGCTATGGCGCCCGTTCGGAGCTGGCGCGGGAGCTGACCAAGGCCTGGCACGCCCGGTTCGGCTCGCCCTGGCCCCTCGTGGCCGGCTTTTCCGAGATGAACACGCCGATGACCTTCTATAGCCCGGACCACCCGCGGCCGTTCACGGTGCCCACCACGGCGGAGGAGACCTGGAGTTCCGGCCTGAGCACGCTGGAGGACCTCAAGCGCGAGGGATTCATCGGCATCTGCGACACCACCGACAACCGGATCGCGGCCTGCGAGGCCTGGATGGCCAAGGAGGCGCCGAAGGCCGAGCCGCTGGTGATGACCACCCAGCGCTTCTTCCACGGCCAGGCGGGCCCTGCAATCGTTTGGAAGGTGTATATTCAGGGACCGGAGAGATAGCTCCGCTGCCGTACCGGCCAAGCGCTCCTGCGCGCGAGGCCTCCCGATCACCGGAGCAGGGTATCGAGCTGGCGGATCAGCTCTCCGACCCGGCCTCCCCCGGGCGGTGCACCAGGATAACGTCTGAGGACGTCCACGACCTCTTGAGAAGCGAGAAGCCGTGATCGCGCGAGGTAGTCAGCGCCGACGGCGGGAACGTCTCCGGCTGAGATTTCGAAAGCTCGCGCCGCGTGGCCGGCAGCTCCGAGGATGTGCTTGACCTGGGAAGGGTTCGGGAGGGGATGAAGAAAGCCCGCGCCCGCCGCGGCGAGGGCAGCGCGAGCGGCCTCATAGGCCGCGCGCAACCCCTCATCGCGGGCCTCGATTGCCGCCCGCTGCGCCGCCCACGCGCTATCCCGTAGGGATTTGCTCCGATTCCCACCGCTCGCAAAGCTTCGGGCGGCCTGTATTGCGGCTCGTGCGCGAAGATCATCCGGTCGGTCGCGTTCGAAGATCGCCAGCGCCGGAAGTGCAGAGAGGGCTGCGTATTCAGCCACGGCTCGCAGGTCTGCCTCGCTCAGCCGAATAGCGCTATTGGACATGCCATCCTTACCGCGTCGCTATGCGAGGATAGGCGCACATCGGGTAGAATGCCCATTGCGGCAGGCAAAGCGAGGTTCGGGAGTCCCTCACACGCCTTCTTCGTGGAACTTGTCGTTCACCAGGTCGGTGATCGCCTGCAGCGCGGCCTCCGCCTCGGGCCCGGTGGCGGACACCAGGATCTTGGTTCCCGGCGCCGCCGCCAGCATCATCAGGCCCATGATCGAGCGGCCGCCGACGGTCTCGCCGCCGCGCGTCACCCAGACCTCGGCCTGGAACTTTTCGACCATCTGCACGAATTTCGCCGAGGCCCGCGCGTGCAGGCCGCGCTTGTTGGTGATCAGCAGCTCTCGCGAGAGGGCTCCGGCAGGGACCGCCGGGCCGGCGACGTTGTCCTGCGGGGCGTCCTCGTCGCTCATTTGCCGGCGAGCACGCGGCTGGCGATGGTGACGTATTTGCGTCCCGCCTCCTGCGCCATGGCGATGGCGTCGGGCAGCGAGCGCTCCTCGCGCACCTTGGCGAGCTTGACCAGCATGGGCAGGTTGATGCCCGCGAGCACCTCGACCTTGGGCCGGCTCATGCAGGAGATGGCGAGGTTCGAAGGCGTGCCGCCGAACATGTCGGTGAGAATGGCGACACCGTCGCCGGTGTCGACGCGGTTCACGGCTTCGATGATGTCGCTGCGACAGAGATCGGAATCATCGTCGGCGCCAATCGTGACCGCTTCGATTTGTTTTTGAGGGCCCATGACGTGTTCCAGCGCCGCCTTGAACTCGTCGGCGAGGCGCCCATGGGTCACCAGTACCAGGCCAATCATCGGATACTCCTCGCGGGCGCCTTGGGTGCACCGCACGAACGCGCCACTTTGACCATCCGGAGCCCCCGCGCAAGAGGGCATATTCGCGAGCCTCCCGGATTCTGGCATACAGAATGGGAGCTGGCGGCGGTCTAATCGGTCGCGATAGTGGGGCTGATATGGTTACCAATTTGCTCCACACAATCGGCCGAAAGATTACCGGAACATGAAAGTCGGAGTGGTAATAAGCGCCGCTACAACCAACGGGAGGGGTGGAAAACCCGGCCCAACCGGTATGCGTGGCAATTTGATACCGTTGAGATGAATGCGAAGCGATTCGGCGTTCGGCAGGCGGGCGGCATCCTCGGCCATCAGGTCGACCACCAGCCCCAGTTTCGCCTCCGACACATGGTCGCAGGCGCGGATTCCAAGGCCGCGGATCTCGATCAGTCCGGCCAGAGCGGGTGCGGGACTTACCCACATTTCCCCGCCGCGTGTGGCGAGATGAACACGGTCATCGCCCACCAGAACCGTCGGCGGCAGCTGTCCCGCGCGTCCGGCGAGCATCAGATCGAAGGCGAGACGGGATTTGCCGGACCCGGAGGGACCCCGGATCAGGACGGCCAGTTCCCCCACCTGGACGGCAGACGCATGGATGCTCGCCGCTTCGTTCGTCACGACGCCGGCAGCCGGACGATGAAGCGGGCCCCGGCTGAGGTCGGATGTCCGTCGGCGTCGACCGGGCCGGGCCGGTTCTCGGCCCAGATCCGCCCGCCATGGGCGTCGATGATCTGCTTGGAGATCGATAGGCCCAGGCCGGAATTCTGGCCGAAGCCTTGGTGCGGCCGGTCGGTATAGAACCGCTCGAAGATGCGCTGCAGGGCGTCCTCGCGAATGCCTGGACCGTCATCATCGACCGTGATCTCGATCTCCGAGCGCACGCGCCGGCAGGTGATGCGCACCTTGCCGCCGGCGGCGGAGAACGACTGCGCGTTCGACAGCAGGTTGGAGATCACCTGGCCGAGCCGCGAATCATGACCGGGCACCGAGAACGTGTCGTTGGCGCCGCGGCCCTCGAACCGGACCTCGACGGCGACGTCGGTGCCGAGCTTGGTCTCGTTGGCGACCGAGGTCAGCGTGTTCAGGAGGCGGCGCAGATCGACCAGGGTCATGTCCTGGCGCTGCAGCTCGGCATCGAGCCGGCTGGCGTCGGAAATGTCGGAGATCAGCCGGTCGAGCCGCTTCACGTCGTGCTCGATCACGGCGAGCAGGCGGGCGCGGCTGTTGTCGTTGCGCGCCAGCGGCAGGGTCTCGACCGCCGAGCGCAGCGAGGTCAGCGGGTTCTTGAGCTCGTGGGCGACGTCGGCGGCGAACATCTCGATCGCCTCGATGCGGTTGTAGAGCGCGTCCGTCATGTCGCGCAGCGCGCCGGAGAGATGGCCGATCTCGTCGCGGCGGCGGGTGAAATCGGGAATCTCGACGCGGGTCTTGATGCGGCGGCGGACCCGCTCGGCACTGTCGGCGAGCCGGCGCACCGGCCCGGCGATGGTGCTGGCGAGCAAGAGCGACAGCACGATCATGACCGCGGAGGCAACACCGCCGACCTTCAGAATGGCGAGACGCTCGGCGGTGACCATCTGATCGATGTCGTCGCCCTGCGTCGACAGCATCAAGGCGCCGTGGATGGTGCGCGAGCGCTGCACCGACACCGCGACCGAGACGATGACTTCGCCGCGCGAATTGACCCGGACCATGCTGCGCTTCTGGCCCTTCAGCGCGTCGGCGACTTCCTCGTAGCCGTTGCCGTTCTCGGGGCCATATTCGCGGTACAGCGGCAGGTCGCCGCGATTGAGCCAGGTGCGTACCGAGATCAGCGCGCGCTCGACGAAGCCGGGCTTCTCGCTCGACGGCGGTGGCAGGTCGAAGCGCAGCACGTTCTCGAGATTGCGGCTATCGAGCAACAGGCCGCCATTCGGGTCATAGATGCGTGCGCGGGTCTTGGTCGGCGAGATCAGCGTGCGCAGCACCGGCGCGACGCGTTCCGGATTGATCGGGAAGTCGAGCGGCGAATATTCGTCCGGCGCGCCGTAGCTCTCGCCGGGCTTGAGATCGAGCAGGCGCTCGGGATCGATGGTGATGGTGTTGGTCTGCACGGTGGCCGAGGCGGCGATGGCGCCGGCGATGATCTCGGCCTGCACCAGAAGGCTCTGCGCGCGCGCATCGATCAGTCCGGCGCGGAACTGCGACAGGTACAGAATGCTTGCAACCAGTGCGAGCAGGCCGGCGATGTTCAGCGAGACGATGCGGCGGGTGAGGCTCGAGAACGACAGCGCGAACAGGAACTGTCCGGCGCGGCGCAGCCAGCTCAGCGGACGCTGCCAGCCGGAGACCTGCGGGGTCTCGTCCGCCGCCTCGGACGCGATCGTCGCCGCGGCGTCGTGGGCATTCACGGCTGGGTCAAGCTGCGTGCGATCGAGCAATGTGAGTGCTCCGATTCCGAATTTCGTAGGGGTCGTGCGGCGAATTCCCGTGAGAACTCGACTTGCCGCACCCGAATTCGCCGCAACAATGGCCCCGTTCCGGCATCTGCGCTCGGACAAACGCGCAGGAGGCGTAGCCTATCCAATCGAGACCGCGACGTCAGCGCGCAATTTCGCATGACGTCGCGCAAGGCAATGCTTCAGGTCCCTTGCTTCAGAGCTATCGTTTCAGGTTTCCTTGAAGCGATAGCCGACGCCGTAGAGGGTCTCGATCATCTCGAACTCCTCATCGACCATCTTGAACTTCTTGCGCAGCCGCTTGATGTGGCTGTCGATGGTGCGGTCGTCGACATAGACCTGGTCGTCATAGGCCGCGTCCATGAGCGCATTGCGGCTCTTGACCACGCCCGGACGCTGCGCCAGCGCCTGCAGGATCAGGAACTCGGTGACGGTCAGCGTGACCGGCTCGTTCTTCCAGGTGCAGGTGTGACGCTCCGGATCCATGCGCAGCAGGCCGCGATCGAGCGCCTTGGCGTCGTTCTCCTTCGGCAGCGCCGTCGGATCCTTCGGCTGCGAGCGACGGAGCACGGCCTTGACGCGCTCGACCAGCAGGCGCTGCGAGAACGGTTTGCGGATGAAGTCATCCGCACCCATCTTCAGGCCGAACAGCTCGTCGATCTCCTCGTCCTTGGAGGTGAGGAAGATCACGGGCAGGTCGGACTTCTGCCGCAGCCGCCGCAACGTCTCCATGCCGTCCATGCGCGGCATCTTGATGTCGAGGATGGCAAGGTCGGGTTGGCTGGTCCGGAATCCGTCGAGCGCCGATGCACCATCGGTATAGGTCATGATGCGATAGCCTTCGGCCTCGAGCGCGATCGAGACGGATGTCAGAATGTTACGGTCGTCATCGACCAAGGCGATTGTGGGCATGAGCCTGCTTTCAGAGTCTGGTTAGCCGAGACACGAGAATCGAGCTAAGGGCCGCATAACTGGGCTTCGAACATGGTCAACGAGCAATGCAAGCTGGGCTGAAGTGTGACCGAGTTCCACAAATAGCATGGCAAAGTTTGTGCCCCGCCCAAGTTTGTGGTCCGTTTAGCCGAAAAAAGGCCTTCATTGCAACTGCTTGGACGAGGGAAAGATGATGTCTGCGAGCTTTAACCCTAACCGCGTGACGCATTCCCTGCTGCGCCGGAGCCGGCAGGGCGCACTTGCAACCTTGATGGTTGGCTCGGGCGATCCCTACTGCTCGCTGGTCAATGTCGCTACTGCGTCCGATGGTGCTCCGATCATCCTGATCTCGCGATTAGCCGTGCACACCAGGAATGTACTTGCCGATTCGCGCGTGTCGCTGATGCTCGATGAACGCGCGCCCGGCGATCCGCTCGAAGGTTCGCGCATCATGCTGTCGGGAAAAGCCGAGCAGGCCAGCGACGACAATCGCGAGATGCTGCGCCGTCGGTATCTCAATGCGCATCCGTCTGCTGCGGACTACGCGGATTTCGCCGACTTCTCGTTCTTCGTGATTCGCCCGTCAGGCACGCATCTCGTCGCCGGATTCGGCCGCATCGTCGATCTCAAGCCCGAGCAGTTTCTCACGGATATATCCGATGCTGACGAACTGATTCTGGCAGAGCAGGGCGCCGTCGATCACATGAACGAAGATCATCGCGAGGCGCTCGCCCTCTACGCGACGACGCTGCTCGGCGCCGAAGCCGCGGAGTGGCGGTGTAGCGGCTGTGACCCGGAGGGATTGGATCTGATGGCCGACGGCAGGACGCTGCGGCTGGAGTTTCCCGAGCGCGTGACCACGCCCGGGGCATTGCGCAAGATGCTGGTGAGGCTTGCTGACGAGGCACGCGCGAAGTGAGGTGTAGTTCGAGCGGGCTTTGATGGCTGTGCTCATCGTCTCGTGACGAAAGACCGTGAAGTTCACCCATGAACGCAGTTTGTGGTGAAGCTCGATGTGCACGCTCCCTGCCCAGCAGAAGGTGAGCGCCGCGCAAACCCATGGCGTGGGCGCGAGTGAGCTCGTTGACGTCGCGGCCGGGAGAATCGGATTAAGTGATCCCGCAAGCGCGAGACAATCGTGAATGGAAGCTGGCTGATCGGGTGGGCGACGATACGGCTAATCACCGACGCATTTCGTCGCTCGGTCTTCGCTTGCCCACGCGAATTCGTCGATTTGAGCGTCGTTCGTCGTTCTCGTGAAACCCAACCGCGCTGATATATCTGTTGCGTTGCAGCATCTCGGCGGAGCGCAGGCGGCTGCCGCTGGAATGTGCATGACGCGGCAAAACATGAGCTACGTGCATCACGGCTTGCCAATAACCAATTGGGCCGGATCGTCTTGGCAAGACCAGCGTTGATCAGTATTAGGTCGGCGACCGCGCTTCGATAAGGCGATGTAACGGCAACGGTCACCGCGCAACGCGCGCGACTGCGCGCAACAGATGCGGGCTCTCAGGAGGGATCTTCGTGCAAGAGACGGGTATTCGCAACGGCGCCTTCGGTGCCGACAAGTTCGGCTTAAAGAACCTCAAGCAGGTGCACTGGAATCTCGGCGCTCCTCAGCTCTATCAGTATT
The DNA here is from genome assembly GCF_032381555.1 of Bradyrhizobium sp. SZCCHNPS1003. Classification (NCBI taxonomy): domain Bacteria; kingdom Pseudomonadati; phylum Pseudomonadota; class Alphaproteobacteria; order Hyphomicrobiales; family Nitrobacteraceae; genus Bradyrhizobium; species Bradyrhizobium sp. SZCCHNPS1003. The sequence goes on along the minus strand of NZ_JAUHIU010000014.1, from coordinate 185,528 downwards.
CGCTGGCGGCGGGCGAGGCTGTGCTGTCGGCCGACGGAGCGCTGTGCGCGGATACTGGCGAGTTCACCGGTCGCAGCCCGAAGGACAAGTTCACGGTGCGCGACGCCTCCACCGAAAAGATGTGGTGGGCGGGCAACCAGGCGATCACGCCCGAGCAGTTCGAGGCGCTGCATCAGGACTTCATCAAGCACGCCGAAGGCAAGACCCTGTACGCGCAGGACCTCTATGGCGGCGCCGATCCCACGTTCCGGATCAAGACGCGCGTCTTCACCGAGCTCGCCTGGCACTCGCTGTTCATCCGCACCCTTCTGATCCGCCCCGAGACCATCGAACTCGACACCTTCGTGCCGGAGCTCACCATCATCGACATGCCGAGCTTCCGTGCCGATCCGAAACGTCATGGCGTGCGCTCGCAGAACGTCGTCGCGATCGATTTCACCCGCAAGATCGTCCTGATCGGCGGGTCTTATTATGCCGGCGAGATGAAGAAGAGCGTGTTCACGACGCTCAACTACTATCTGCCCGAGCGCGGCGTGATGCCGATGCACTGCTCGGCCAATGTCGGGCCGAAGGGCGACACCGCGGTCTTCTTCGGCCTGTCCGGCACCGGCAAGACCACGCTGTCGGCCGATCCGAACCGCACCCTGATCGGCGACGACGAGCATGGCTGGGGTCCGTCCGGCGTGTTCAATTTCGAGGGTGGCTGCTACGCCAAGTGCATCAAGCTGTCGAAGGAAGCCGAGCCGCAGATCTTCGCGGCGTCGACCCGCTTCGGCGCCGTGCTCGAGAACGTCGTGCTCGATGAGGATACGCGCGTTCCCGATTTCGACGACGGCTCCAAGACCGAGAACACCCGCTCGGCCTATCCGCTCGACTACATCCCGAACGCCTCGCGCACCGGCCGCGCGCCGCATCCGAAGAACGTCGTGATGCTCGCCGCCGACGCCTTCGGCGTGCTGCCGCCGATCGCAAAGCTCTCGCCGGCGCAGGCGATGTACCACTTCCTGTCCGGCTATACCGCCAAGGTCGCGGGCACCGAGCGCGGCTTGGGCTCCGAGCCGCAGCCGGAATTCTCGACCTGCTTCGGCTCGCCGTTCCTGCCGCTCGATCCGTCCGTCTACGGCAACATGCTGCGGCAGCTGATCGCCGACCACAATGTCGACTGCTGGCTGGTCAACACCGGCTGGACCGGCGGCAAGTACGGCACGGGCTCGCGCATGCCGATCAAGGTGACGCGTGCGCTGCTGACGGCGGCGCTCGACGGCAGCTTGCGCAACGTCGAGTTCCGCACCGACAAATATTTCGGCTTCGCGGTGCCGACCGCGCTACCGGGCGTGCCGACCGAGATCCTCGACCCGGTCAATACCTGGAAGGACAAGGCCGAGTTCGACAAGACTGCGCGCGCGCTGGTCGGCATGTTCCAGAAGAATTTTGCCAAGTTCGAAGCCCAGGTCGATGCCGAGGTCCGTAACGCCGCGCCGGATCTGAAGCTGGCGGCGGAGTAGGGCTGCAAACGACAAGGGGGCGGTCGCGTTGCGGCTGACCCCACATTTTCCCGCTCCGCCCCGTTCAATGCACGAGAGGCGCGAGCTCAAGCCATACCCACAGCTGTCGTCCCGGCTCAAGGCCGGGACGACGCCGTTTTCTTGGCTTGCGTCCCGGCTTTCACGCCTTGAAATACGCGATCTGCGTTGTCGTCGCGAGCAGGCGGCCGGAGGGTGACCATAGCTCGCCATGCTGGTCCTGGTAGCTGCGGTTGAAGATCTTGGCATCGGCCGTTGCGAGCACGTGCGTGATGTCCTCGGCCGCGAGCTCGTCCCGGCTGACGTGGAAATAGGTCGTCAGCGACACCGTGCCGAACGGCACCAGCTCGCCGCGGGCGTGGAAGACGCGGCCGAAGAAAGCGTCCGACATCGACAGCAGCGAGAGGCAGTCGAGCTTGCGCGGCTTGCGGTCGGAGATCCAGAGCCGGGAATAGCTGCTGTGCGGCTCACCCGTCGCTGACGCGCCGAACGCGGGGCGCCCCTCGATGAAGCGGAAATCGTACTGCTTGGTCCAGGACATGTTCGTGTCGGGATGACGCTTGACCTGGTCGAACGGCGGCGCCTCGGGCTTTGTGGCCGGCTGATGCGACCAGGACGGCCGGCGCTCGGCGAACACGACGGTGGCGAGCGTCGCCGCGTCTGCATCACCCTGGCTCAGCTCGACGCACCAATGTTGCGAGGAGCGGTTGGCCTTCACCAGCCGCACGTCGAGATCGAACGGCCCTTCCGCGATCGGCGCGCAATAGTTCACCGTCACCGCCAGCGGATCGCCCTGGATTTGCGGGTGCTGGATCAACGCGCGCAGTACGGTCGCCGCCGTGACGCCGCCAAACGGGCCGACGAAAGCCCAGTAATCCGGGCTGGTCCGCCCCTGCCAGCGGCTGTCGCCGGCAGTGACCCGGGTCGCCTCGTCGAACAAGTGAACTGGCGCTTCGGTCATGCATTCCTCCCGACGGTCATCGTATGATGGCCGTCAGGTGAAAAGCAATCGAAGGCCTTTGCAATGACGTCATGGGTCATTGATGAAGGCGGGAGGGAAGGGCCCTTCACGCCCGCTGCACTTGCACCGGCGCCATCACCGGGCCGACCGGCACGTTCCAGATGTCGTCGGCATATTCGCGGATGGTGCGGTCGGAGGAGAACCACGCCATGCGCGCGACGTTCAGGATCGAGGCGCGGGTCCAGGCCGGCACGGTCTGCCAGCGTGCATCGATGCCGCGCTGGGCCTCGTAGTAGGAATCGAAATCGGCCGAGACCATATAGTGGTCGAGATGGCGCAGCGCATGCGCGATCGGCTCGAACCGGCCGGGCTCGTCCGGCGAGAACGCGCCGGTCGCGATCGCATCGATCGCGCGCGCCAGCCGCGGTGACCGGTGGATCACGTCGGACGCGTCCAGCCCCTGCTTGCGGCGGAGCATGACCTCGTCGGCCTCCATGCCGAAGATCGCGATGTTGTCGGCGCCGACATTGTCGCGGATCTCGATATTGGCGCCGTCCAGCGTGCCGATGGTAAGGGCGCCGTTCAGCGCCAGCTTCATGTTGCCGGTGCCGGAAGCCTCCATGCCGGCGGTCGAGATCTGCTCAGACAGGTCGGCCGCGGGAATGATCGTTTCCGCCAGGCTGACATTGTAGTCGGCCATGAACACGACCTTCAGCTTGCCGCCGATCGCGGGATCGTTGTTGACGGTGTCGGCGACGTCGTTGATCAGCTTGATGATCAGCTTGGCGTAGCGGTAGCTCGCCGCCGCCTTGCCGGCAAAGATTTTCACCCGCGGCACCCAGTCGCGTTGCGGGTCGTCCTTCATGTCCTGATATAGCGCGACGGCTTCGAGGATGTTCAAGAGCTGGCGCTTGTATTCGTGAATGCGCTTGATCTGCACGTCGAACAGCGCGCCCGGATCGAGACGCACGTTCATGCGCTCGACGATCAGACGCGTCAGCAGCACCTTGTTGTGATGCTTCACCGCGCGGAACTTCTGGTGGAAGCTGGCGTCGGCAACGTAGCTCTCGAGGCTCGACAGCAGCGTCGGATCGTCGACGACGGCGTCGCCGCAGGCCTCGCGCAAGAGGTTCGTCAGCTTGGGATTGGCCAGGGTCAGCCAGCGGCGGAAGGTGATGCCGTTGGTCTTGTTGGTGATGCGGCCGGGATAGAGATGGTTGAGATCATGGAACACGGTCTCCTTCATCAGGTCGGAATGCATCGCCGAGACGCCGTTGATGCGGTGCGAGCCGACGAAGGCGAGCTGGCCCATGCGCACGCGACGGCCGCTCTTCTCGTCGATCAGGGACACCGAGGCGCGGTAGTCGATGTCACCCGGTGCGCGCTGCTCGGCGAGCGCGAGATGCTGCGCATTGATGTGGTAGATGATCTCGAGATGCCGCGGCAGCAGCCGCTCGAACAGCTCGACCGGCCAGGTCTCTAGCGCCTCCGGCAGCAGCGTGTGGTTGGTGTAGGACAAGGTCGCGATGGTGATCTTCCAGGCCTCGTCCCAGCGGAAATTGTGCAGGTCGACCAGGATCCGCATCAGCTCGGCCACGGCGAGCGAAGGATGCGTGTCGTTGAGCTGCACCGCGGCCTTCTGCGCCAGGCTGCGCAGCTGGCCGTCGGAGCCGAGATGGCGCTTGACGAGATCCTGCAGCGAGGCCGAGACGAAGAAATATTCCTGGCGCAGCCGCAGCTCGCGTCCTGCCGGGCTCTCGTCGTTCGGATAGAGGAACTTGCAGATCGCCTCGGCGCGCGCTTCTTCTGCCGAGGCGCCGAGATAGTCGCCGGAGTTGAAGACGTCGAGCTTCAGCGGGTCGGGCGAGCGGGCCGACCACAGCCTGAGCGCATTCACATGCTGGCCGCGCCAGCCGACGATCGGGGTGTCATAGGCGACCGCCTGCACGGTCTCGCCGGGGTGCCAGATCGCGCGGTCGCGGCCCTTGTCGTCGACATGCTCGACGCCGCCGCCGAAATGGACGTGATAGACCACCTCTGGGCGCTGGAATTCCCAGGGATTGCCGAACGACAGCCAGACGTCGGGATATTCGTGCTGCCAGCCGTCGACGATCACCTGGCGGAACAGGCCGAAATCATAGCGGATACCGTAGCCGATCGCCGGGATCTGCAAGGTCGCCATGCTCTCCATGAAGCAGGCCGCGAGGCGGCCGAGGCCGCCATTGCCGAGCGCGGCGTCCGGCTCGCATTTGCGCAGGTCCGTCAGGCCGACGCCGAGATCGCCGAGCGCGGTCTCGAACACCTTCATCAGGCCCATGTTGTTGAGCGCGTCGGTGAACAGGCGGCCGATCAGGAATTCGAGGCTGAGATAATAGACGCGCTTGCGCCCGGCGTCGTAGCTCTCCTTGTCGGCGGTCAGCCAGCGATGCACGATGCGGTCGCGCAAGGTTAGCGCCGCGGCGTGGTACCAGTCCTGCTGCGTCGCCTGGCTCGCTTCCTTGCCGATGGCGAGGCGAAGCTTGGCCAGGATGTCGCTCTTGATCTCCGCGACCGCCAATTCGTCGACGGGCTGGCCGATGCTTACGAAGCTGCGCTGGGACGGCTGATCTGTCACCTTGGAAACCTGTGATGCTACGAGGAACCGGTAAAAGCATACGATGGTTGCGCGCGGTCCGAAACCCGGGGAAAGGCTGGTCCGCACAGCAAGGTGATGGAAAATGATGCAAAGTTCAGGCCGAGTTCCGGCATCGGAACGCGTCGAACATGCTGCATGTGCGCAGCGAACAAGCGCGCGGTGAATAGGTCTTAGATTGTGGGTCTGGACGTGGATCCCGACCCCTGGGGGTGGAAGCGGACGACGAACAGGTCCTCGATCCGCCGACGCCAGGCCGGCGCCAATTCCATGCTCATTCCCTCGACGCGAAGCACAGCCTCGGCAAATTCTTGGGCACGAGTGCTCTTCCTCCGGAAAGGACTGCAAGCGCCCCAGCGTCCGTCGAAGGGGATGGACAATCGGCGAAGAACAAATTAAGAACAATTTAGCGAGCCATCTCTAATCCATCTCTGTTGCTATTCGATCCGCCAGCCCCCGGCATCAGTGCATCCCGCGAGGACACCCATGTCCCATATCGCCTTCGATCCCCTGGCCCTGACCCGCATTGCCGATTTCGCGCGCAGCCTGACGCGGCTGCACAAGACGGCGCGGCGGCGGGCCGTCGACGACGACCAGATCGACCGCGCTTTCAACGCGGTGTGCATGTCGGTCTGGGGCTACACCACCGACGACATTTCCGACGACCTGTTCTCGGCCACCGACCACACCTTCCTCGATGGCCTCGACGAGGCGCGAGCGCGCATCTTCGCCGCGGAGCAGGGCTATGACCTGGTCGACGACGAGGGCATGCTGACCGATTGGTGGGGCTTCTGCTGGATGATCCTGGCCGAGAAGCGCGGCCTGCTGACGCCGGACAACCGCGCCGCCGCCCGCGCGGCGATCGAGGAGAAATATCTGGAAGCGCCGAACGTCATCGGCGTGATCGTCGCGCGCTAGCCCTGGCCGTCAGTCCCGGCGGACAGTGCGCGCTCAAGCTCCAGAGGTCGCTGTGCCGAGCCGGCCTGCACCGACGCCGGCGCTGCGCCTTGGCGCAGCGCGTGTTCAATTCACATCCGCCTGCTTCAGCCGGCTTGCGGCGGGCTTTGGCGCGATGCTCAGGGGCGGCGGTGCGGCGCTGACATTGACGTCCGCCGGCAGAGCCATGGCCTGCGCGTCTGCGCCGACCATGTCGGCGCGCACCGGCGCGACCTTCATCTCGCTCAGCTTGGCCCGCATGTCCGAGTTGAGCCCGGGATAGGACGCGACCGGCTTGAAGTCGGCCGGCTGGCCGCCGCTGCCGCGCGCGCCGGAATAGGCCACCAGCCCGTCGGCCGTGGCGACGACGTCCCCCTGGCGCAGCGAGGTGTCGAGCGACAGATCGACCGGCGCCAGCCCGGCCGGATCGCGGCCGTTGCAGGTGCAGTCGGCGCGCAGCGCCTGGCGATAGGCGAATGCGTTCTCGCTGTCGGCATAGCGTTCCCCGTTCGCCGCCGTGGCGTAGTCGATGTTGGAGCCGAAATAGATCTTGGTCGCACTGGCCGGGCAGAACGCCTGGCACATCTGCGCCGGCGAGGCGAGGCCGCGCGCCAGCGGAAAATAGCGGCCGTCGCAGGTGCGCACGCAGAACGCTGCGCCCGATCCGCCGCTCGCGGCGCGCGGCTGGGCGGGGGCCTGCGGGTTGGTGCCGAACGGATCGGCGAAGAGGCCGCCTTGCGCCGCCGGCCGCTGCGATTGCGGCTTGTTGAAGCCGCCGAACAGGAAGTCGAACAGGCCCTCGGCCGACGCCATCCGCGGCGCCAGCGCGCCGGCCGCGACGAGGCCGACCGTCGCCGCGACAGCGACGTGGCGGGACCTCCGCCGAAACGACAACACGCTACGCAACGCCCGCTCCATCGCCAGGATCTTCACCGCAAAGCCACGCCGTGACGCGGCAACCCGCGTCGCTCGATCATGTGCGATCGAACGCGCCTTGCCCAAGGCATGGCGCCATCAGCTTTGCGGTAACCTTAACGGGCGTTGGTAAATGAGCGGTATGCGCGGGCGGCGAATTGCGCCGCGCGCCAAGCGCCTCAGAGGAATTCGTGCGCCTTGAAGAGCGCCTGGAACGGCAGGCCGGCCTGGGCGAAGGTCTCGGCGGCGCCTTCCTCGCGGTCGACCATCGTGAACACCAGCGTCACCTCGGCGCCGGCCTCGCGCAGGGTTTCCACGGCCTTCATCGCCGAGCCGCCGGTGGTGGTGACGTCCTCGACCACGACGATGCGCTTGCCGGCCAGGGTCTCGTCGCGGGTTAGGCCCTCGATCGCGAGCCTGGCGCCATGCTCCTTCGGCTTCTTGCGGACGAAGAAGGCCGCGATCGGATGGCCCTTGATCCAGGAGATCTGGGCGATCGCGCCGGCGAGCGGCACCGCGCCCATCTCCAGGCCGCCGATATAATCGAAGCCCTCGTCCTTCAGCGCCTCATAGGTGAGCTCGGCGAGCAAGGTGGCGCCCTCCGGGTCCATCATGGTCGGCTTCAGGTTGAAATAGAAATCGCTCTTGCGGCCGGAGGCCAGCGTGACCTCGCCACGGCCGAACGAGCGCCTGCGGATGATCTCGAGGAGGCGGGCGCGGGAGGCGGATTTGGACACGGCGTTTTCCCCTGAGGGTGGATTCTTGGGTGGCGCAATCTATCGGGGGCGGGCGGCGGAGACCAGCCGCCACGATGTCCCATCAACAACGGTACGTTTGAAGCCGGATGCAGTTTCGAGCTAATGGGAGCCCGCGACCAAGCAAGGACGATTGGGAAGGATGCCCCGCATGACGATCGAGCTGTACACCTGGAACACCCCGAACGGGCGCAAAATCTCGGTCGCGCTGGAGGAGATGGGGCTGCGATACCGCGTCGTTCCGGTCGACATCACCAAGGGCGCCCAGATGGCGCCGGAGTTCCTGGCGATCAGCCCCAACAACAAGATTCCCGCCATCGTGGATCCGGACGGCCCCGACGGCAAGCCGGTCAGCGTGTTCGAATCCGGCGCCATCCTGCTCTATCTGGCTGAGAAGACCGGGCAGTTCCTGCCGAGATCCCTCGCCGAGCGGATTCCGGTCTATGAATGGCTGATGTGGCAGATGGGCGGCTTCGGCCCGATGCCCGGCCAGGTGCACCATTTCATCGCGCTGACCAACGAGCAGGACCGCGCCTACGGCCTCAAGCGCTACATGGCCGAGACGGTCCGGCTCTATGGCGTGCTCGACCGCCGGCTGGCGCAGCACGAGTTCGTCGCCGGCGCGCTCTCGATCGCCGACTTCGCCATCCTCGGCTGGGCCTGGCGCCACCCCCGCCACAAGGTCGATCTGGCCGACTTTCCCCACGTCGAGCGCTGGTACGATACCCTGATGGCCCGCCCCGCCGTGAAGCGCGGCATGGAGGCGAAGCTGGACTGAGAAGCTCATCGGCCGTTCTTTGCCGACGATGACTTCCGAGATCTTTCCGCACGCGCGGTGCCCCCTCTCCCGCTCTTGTCCGCCTTTGCCGGGAGGCTTCGGCGGACAAGGTGGGGGAGCCGATGGAAATCACCCCCGCCGCGCCTCCAGCGCCATGCGCACCGCAAGTCCCGCGAGCACCGTGCCCATCAGATAGCGCTGCACCAGCGCCCAACTCGGCCGTGTCGCCAGGAACAGGGCAATCGATCCCGCCGCCATGGCGATCATGGCGTTGACGCTGACGCTGATCACGATCTGGATCGCGCCGAGCACCACCGACTGCGTCAGCACGCCGCCAACAGCGGGATCGATGAACTGCGGCAGCAGCGCCAGATACAGCATCGCGATCTTCGGGTTCAGCAGGTTGGTGACGAGCCCCATCAGGAACAGCCGGCGCGGGCTGTCGATGGCGAGCGTCCTCACCTGGAAGGGCGAGCGTCCGCCCGGCTTCACCGCCTGCCACGCCAGATAGAGCAGGTAGGCCGCGCCGGCGAGGCGCAGCGCGTCATAGGCGAACGGCACGGCAAATAGCAGCGCGGTGATGCCGAACGCCGCCGCCAGCATGTAGACCAGAAAGCCGACGGCAACGCCGCCGAGCGAGACCAGGCCGGCGGCGTGGCCCTGCGTGATCGAGCGCGAGATCAGATAGATCATGTTCGGCCCTGGTGTCAGCACCATGCCGAGCGAGACGAGGGCGAAAGCGAGCAGGGAGGATGTGTGCGGCATGACTGGTTCGATGATCGGGATCTCTGCCGCTGCTTTAGCGCGGACGATCACGCATCGTCATCCGGTCAATTGCACCGAGAGCAATCAGCCCGCCGCCGGCGGCGTCATGTTCAATGCAGGGGCGCGCCGGCTGGAGCGGTCGAACACACCGGCGATGCTCAACGCCAGCAGGACCAGCAGAATGGCCGCCGCGAGCGGCACGGAGTGCACGATCATGGCGAGCAGGCAGGCTCCCAGCGCGATCACGAGGCCGATCTCCAGCGGCGGGATCGGCTCGCCGGCGTCGCTCCGCGCCTTCCAGTGGATCGCAATCCCCGTCGCCACCATCGGCATGTCATAGATCATCGCATAGGGCGTGGCGATGATGCTGCCGACCGCGACCAGCGCGATCGCCTGCTCCGTCATGCCGCGTCGCCAGGCATCCCAGACCATCACGACGATGGAGCAGGACAACAGGAGCTGAACCAGGTAGCCGATCGGCGGCGGCGCGCCGAGCGCGTGCAAGCCAGCGATGACCGTCGGCATCATGTGATCGAGGCTGGCCTGGTTGGCCTGCAATTGCGCCTGATAGCTCGGAAACTTCACGACCCATTCGAGCCAGATCCACGGATCGAGCGCAGCGCCGCTGACGACGGCGACGATCACGGTCGTGGCGATGGCCGAGAGGATGGCGCGCCAGTTGCGTGACGCCAGCAGCACGACCGGCATCAGCAGCACGAATTGTGGCTTGTAGGCGAGCAGGCCAAGCAGCGTGCCGGCAACGATCGGGTGGCGCGCGAGCAGGCGCAGTCCGCCGATCAGCAAGGCCGCCGAGAGAAAGCCGTTCTGGCCGGTGATCGCGTTGATCAGCGTCGTCGGCGCCGCGAGCAGCGCCAGAGAGGTTAACGAGCGCCAATCGCGCCCCAGTGTCGCCAGGCCATAAAGCGCGAAGGTGACCGAGATCCAGCAGACATAGGCCACCGGCAGCGCCAGCATGCCCAGGGGTATCAGCACCAGCAGGAAGGTCGGCGGATAGGGATAGGGAAAGCCGCCGCCGCCCAGCGTCGGATCCAGCGACTGCTGATAGCGCGCGAGCGCAACCGGATCGTAGATGCTGGCGCCGGACAGCGCGGCAAATCTGCCGAACGACCATAGCCCGAAGAAGTCGCCAAACGCCGGCTGCGGCGACGACAGCGCCCAGCCGACGAGATAGGCGCCGTTGTAGAGCGCCATCGCGACCAGCAGGATCAGCACCGCGCGCCGGTCGCGCGTCTTGGGGTGAGCTGCGGATGAGATCGCGGTCATGGAGCTCTTCGTTCGCGCCCTCGGCGCAGTCGTGGCATGGGGATGATCGGAGCTGTCAGCGATCGCTCGCGTGCGGTGCCTCTCCAACCTTGCCAGGGTGCGCTGCACGCCGTGTTACCGTCCGTCCATCCGGCCAGGCGCGATCTCATCGTGCCTAACGAGGGGTAAAATCGCCGCGTTCCGAGTGACCGTGGACAGGGTCGTCGCTCCGCATCGGGCAACGCGCTCGTCAAGATTTATATTGCTATTTTTCCGAAGTCGTGCTCTATTCAGCGCATCCCGTCCTCATGCAGAGGGGCGTACGCGTCGTCACGATACGTTGAGGCGGGGAGCGGTGGCCGTGGGCCTGTCAGGTGCTGATGCACTGGACGATTGGCAGCTCGTGGACGTTCAAGCCGTGTGGTCCTGGCGCCCCGAAGCTGGCGCCAAGCCTGCGTGACATCACGTGTCGCGCTGGTGACGGGGGCAAACAAGCCGGTCCCCGGGGAGAGCTCGGAGCAGACGTTAAGCCCATCGCGCAGGGAGGGCCGGGTCTGTCCGGCTGAACCTGTGGTACCTGCCGCCTGCATTCTTTTGAGCAGGCGGGCCACGGGCCTCAGCCGAGGCCCGGCCTTCCCTGCGCCCTCTGCAAAATTCAGAGGGCGAACGACATGCATCCCTCGAGCAAATCATGCTGCGAGAAGGCTGAGGCACGTCTACGCCTCGCGTTGTAGCCAATGATCATCGTATCGGGGAGCATCAAACGGATGCGTATGAGGGCTGCGTTGCGAGGCACACTGCCCACCCTCCCCTGGAGGGGGAGGGTCGCCTCTCACGAGCGTAGCGAATGGGAGGCGGGGTGGGGTGATCTCTCCGCAGGCGCCGGCGCCCGCGGCTCACCCCACCCCGCTCGCCCGCTTCGCGTGCGATCGATCCTCCCCCTCCAGGGGAGGGTGGCATCTCGCTCGTGGACGGATTTCGGCGCTCGCGATGACGAAGCAGAGATCACCGCGATCAGCTCAATGCGCCTCGTCCCAATTGTCGGCGGCCCGCGCATCGACGTGCAGCGGCACCGAGAGCAGCACGGCGGGGAAGGGGGCGTCCTGCATGACGTGCTGCACCACCGGCAAGGTCGCGGCGACCTCGTCGTCCGGCACCTCGAAGATCAGTTCGTCATGCACCTGCAGCAGCATCTGAGCCGACAGCTTCTTTTGCGCCAGGGCCTCCTCGACGCGGGTCATGGCGCGCCGGATGATGTCGGCTGCGGTGCCCTGCAGCCGCGCGTTGATCGCGGCGCGCTCGTTGAAGGCGCGCACCGAGGCGTTCGATGCCTTGATCTCCGGGTAATGGCACTTGCGGCCGAACAGCGTGACGACATAGCCGTGCTTGCGGCAGAACTCTTTGGTCGCGTCCATGTAGTCGCGAATGCCGGGGAAGCGCTCGAAATAGCGCTTGATGTAGGCCGAGGCCTCCTCGCGGGCGATGCCGAGCTGGTTGGCGAGGCCGAACGCGGAGATGCCGTAGATGATGCCGAAATTGATCGCCTTGGCGCGGCGGCGGACTTCGCTCGGCATGTCCTTGATCGGCACGCCGAACATTTCGGACGCCGTCATCGCGTGAATGTCGAGCCCGTCCTTGAACGCCTGCTTCAGCACCGGGATGTCCGCGATCTCCGCCAACAGCCGCAACTCGATCTGCGAGTAGTCGGCCGACACCAGCTTGTGGCCGGGAGTCGCGATGAAGGCGCGGCGGATCTTGCGGCCATCTTCGGTCCGGACTGGGATGTTCTGCAGGTTCGGCTCGTTCGACGACAGCCGGCCGGTGGTGGTCGCCGCCAGCGCGTAGGTGGTGTGCACGCGATGCGTCTGCGGGTTGACATAGGTCGGCAGCGCATCGGTATAGGTCGATTTCAGCTTCGAGACCTGGCGCCATTCCAGGATCTTGCGCGCGAACTCGTTGCCTTGCTCGGCGAGGTCGTCGAGAATCGATGCGGACGTCGACCAGGCGCCGGTCTTGGTCTTGGTGCCACCCGAAAGGCCCATCTTGCCGAACAGGATGTCGCCGATCTGCTTGGGGCTGCCGACATTGATCGGCTCGCCGGCCAGCTCCTGCAGCTCGGCCTCGACCCTAGCGGCAGTCTGGGCGAAATCGCCGGACAGACGCGACAGCACCTGGCGGTCGATCGAGATGCCGCGCCGCTCCATGCGCGCGAGCACCGGCACCAGCGGCCGCTCCAAGGTCTCGTAGACGGCGGTCATGCGCTCGGCCGTGAGGCGCGGCTTCAGCACGCGCCAGACGCGATGAATGACATCGGCCGCTTCGGCGGAATGCGCCGTGGCCCGGTCGATCGCGACCTGCTCGAACGTCAGCTTGTTCTTGCCGCTGCCGATCAGCTCGCTTTCGCCGAGCACGGCGTGGCCGAGCACGTGCTCGGCCAGAGACTCGAGCTTGTGCGAGCCGCGCCCGGCATCGAGCGCGTAGCTCATCAGCTGGATGTCGTCGACATTCGCCAGCGTGATGCCGTGCTGCGCCAGCAGCACGGCGATGAACTTGATGTTGTAGCCGATCTTGAGCAGCCCTGTGGATTCGAGGACCGGCTTCAGCGCGGCGAGCGCATCGCTCTCCTTGATTTGGTCCGGCGCGAGCCCGGCGTCGAACAGGCCGCCGCCATCGCCGGCCTGGCGATGCGCCAGCGGGATGTAGCAGGCCTCATTCGGCGCAAGTGCCAGGGCGATGCCGCACAAGCTAGCCTGCATCGGATCGATCGAGCTGGCCTTGGCCTCGAGAGTGACGCGGCCGAAGTCATGGATGCGCGCGAGCCAGGTGTTCAACTCTGGGAGGCTACGCAGCGTCTGGTACTTGTCGCGATCGATCCGCCCGCTCTTCGCCGCCTCCGCCCTGGATTCCGCGAGGCTCGCCGGCGTGCCCTTGCTCATCGCCGACTTGTCGGTACGCGGATCACCGGTGCGAGGGCTCCCTCCCCCCTTGTGGGGGAGGGCTGGGGAGAGGGGTGCTGCGGAGGCACCGTTGGTGGGGTGCCCCCCTCCCTGACCCTCCCCCACAAGGGGGGAGGGAACGGAGGCAGCAGTGCCCGCACCACTCTTCAACTGCTCATCCGCCGACACGTCGGCGGGATCGATGTGCGAATACTCTGCGACGCGGCGCGTCAGCGTCGTGAACTCCATCGCCTTCAGGAACGCGATCAGCTTGCGCGGATCCGGCTCGTGCACCGCGAGGTCGTCGAGCGGCACCTCGAGCGCGACCTTGTCGTCGAGCAGCACCAGTTGGCGCGAGATCCGCGCCTTCTCGGCGTTCTCGATCAGCGCCTCGCGCCGCTTCGGCTGCTTGATCTCGCCCGCGCGCGTCAGCAGCCCTTCGAGATCGCCATAGTCGGTGATCAGCTGCGCGGCGGTCTTGATGCCGATGCCGGGCACGCCCGGTACGTTGTCGGTGGAATCGCCGGCCAGCGCCTGCACCTCGACCACCTTCTCCGGCGGCACGCCGAACTTCTCGATGACTTCGGCGATGCCGATGCGTCGGTCCTTCATCGTGTCGTACATCGTGACGCAGTCGTTGACGAGCTGCATCAAATCCTTGTCGGAGGACACGATGGTGGTGGTGGCGCCGCGCTCGCAGGCAAGCCGCGCATAGGTCGCGATCAAATCGTCGGCCTCGTAGCCGGCCTGCTCCAGGCAGGGCAGCTCGAAGGCGCGGACCGCCTCGCGGATCAGCGCGAATTGGGGGATCAGATCGTCGGGCGCCGGCGGCCGGTGCGCCTTGTAGTCGGCATAGATCTTGTTGCGGAACGTGACCTCGGACTTGTCGAACACGATGGCCAGATGCGTGGGACGGTCGGTCTCGGGCATGTCGCGCAGCAGCTTCCACAGCATGTTGCAGAAGCCGAGCACGGCATTGACCTGCAGCCCGTCGGACTTGCGGTTGAGTGGCGGCAGCGCGTGATAGGCGCGGAAGATGTAGGACGAGCCGTCGACCAGGAACACATGGTCGCCCTTGGCCGCGCCCTTGGCGGCGGCAGGCGCGGGAGCGGCGGGCGTGGCGGCGGCTTTCTGGGGAGCTTTGGGCATGGCCGCAATGTAGGGATTTTCGCTCGCATTGACAGCCGTGACGACGCCATGCGCACCGGATTTTTCCGCCCCTCAGTCCGGTCGGACGCAGCGGGTCAGGAACTCCATGACGGCGCGAATGAGGGGCGTGCGCCTGAGGTCGCGATGAACGATGAGCCAGATGTCCCTGCTGATGGCCGCGCCGGCTTCGAAGCGGGTGAGGTCGGGATCATGATCGCCGAGAAAATGCGGCAGGGCGGCGAGCCCCAGCCCTGCGCGCGCCGCTGCAGCCTGGCTCTCGAGATCGCTGCTCCGAAACACGATCGTGCGCTGCCCGGCGACCGCCTTCAGCCATTGCTGCTGGGGTGCCGAGTCCATGCTGGCATCATAGGCGATGAATCCGAGCGCATGCTGCGGCGTCTCCTTGAGATAGTGCGGCGCGCCGTAGAGGTTGAAGCCGAAGCTGCCGATCTTGCGTGCGATCAGGCCGGGCTCGTCGGGACGCGACAGTCGCAGAGCGATGTCGGCTTCCCGTCGGTTGAGCGAGGCGCTGCGCTTCTCGCCGATCAGCTTGATGATGATGGCAGGATGCCGTCGGTGCAGCTCGACCAGCCGTGGCGCGATCAGCCTGTTGGCGAGCGTCGGCGGCGCGCTGACCGAGACCTCACCGGCCAGACCGGGACGCGATGCGACCACGGCGCGCTCGATCGCGAACGCGGCCTGCTCCATCGGGCCGGCGGCCGCGGCGAGGCGGCGGCCGTCCTCGGTCAGCTCATAGGCCCGCGCTCGGCGGTCGACCAGCTTCAGCCCGGTGACCCGTTCCAGGGCCGCGACCCGGCGGGCCACCGTGACATGATCGACGCCGAGACCACGAGCGGCGGCCGACAGCGTGCCCTCGCGGGCCAGGGTCACGAAGTGGTGAAGGTCGGTCCAGTCGATCCGCATGTTCGAATATTCACAATAGGGGAGCCAAATTGGGCAATTCCGCAGAATGCCAACGCTGACCACACTGTCCGGATCAAGGCAAGATGTGTGGAGACGGGCATGGTTGCTATCGTTCGACTGAAGGCACCGGGTGGCGCGGAGAATCTGGTGCTGGAGAATGTTGAGCTGCCGGCGCCGGGCGCCAACGAGATCCGGCTGCGCCACACCGTGATCGGCGTGAACTTCATCGATATCTATCAGCGCAGCGGCCTCTATCCGCTGCCCGATGGAATTCCTGGCGTCGAAGGGGCGGGGATCGTGACGGCGAAAGGCGCCGACGTGACAGAGTTGTCCGTCGGCGACCGCGTCGCCTATGCCGGCGCCCCGGTCGGCGCCTATGCCTCGGAGCGAAATCTGCCCGCCTGGCGCGCGATGCCGCTGCCCGACGCCGTGTCTGAAGCGAGCGCTGCGTCGACCCTGCTGAAAGGCATCACCGCGGTGATGCTGCTCAATCGTACCTATGCCGTCGGAGCCGGAACGACGCTGTTGGTGCACAGTGCCGCCGGCGGGCTCGGCCTGGTGCTGACGCGACTGGCTCGGCTGCGCGGCGCGACCGTCATCGGCACGGTGAGCTCGGAGGCCAAGGCGGAGCTCGCGCGTGCCGCCGGCGCGCGCCATCTGATCGTCGGCCGGGATGCTGACTTTGTCGATGCCGTGAAGCGATTGACCGACGGGCGCGGCGTCGACGTCGCCTATGATGGCGTCGGCGGCAAGACGCTTGCGCGGACGCTCGCCTGCGTCAGGCCGTTCGGGACGGTCGCCAGCATCGGTCAGTCCGGCGGTCCAATTCCAAGCCTTGCCGTCGAGGAGCTGGGGCCGCGCCGCAGCCTGTCGCTGGCACGCCCGAGCGTGATGGCCCATGTCAACGATGTCGCCGACTATCGCAGGGATGCAGCGACGGTTCTCGCCGCGCTCGCCGATGGCGATCTCGTCGGCCACGGCACCGCGTATCCGCTGGCGCGGGTCGTCGAGGCCCATATCGATCTGGAGAGCGGCCGCAGCCGTGGCGCGCTGCTTTTGGTGCCCTGACGGTGAGGCTACTCCGCCGGCTGCAACACGGCTTTCGGCTTCGGCGGCGCGATCCAGAACGCGATGGGGCGTTCGAACAGGAAGCGGGCGCCGACGCGGAGCGCGAGGCGCCAGATCACGAGCGCGCCGAGCACGCCGGCGATCGTGACCAGCAGCGAGATCGTTCCGATGTCCCCGATCACCCCGGTCTTCAGCAGGACTGTACGTGTGGCTGCCATTGGCAGGAAGAAGGCGAGATAGATCACGATCGAATGCTCGCCACAGAAGCGCAGCGCATTGAGGAGTTGCGCGCGCGCCAGCAGCGTGCCGGCGATGATGATGGCGACCGCGCCGGCATAGCCGAGCATGAGGGAGACAGCCGGCCATTCGCTGACACCGAGGTTCACCAGCGACTGGTTGATGACAGCCCAGGCGAGCAGGCCGACGATGGCGAGCATCGGCTGCGCCCGCGCGCGGTCCGACAGCGCGAAGATGGTGGTCGCGAACAGATAGCCGGAATAGATGTAGACGAAGCGGGCGCAGAATTCGTCGATCACGGTCCAGCCAGTGACGATATGCGACATTTCCAGGCCGGCCGCGATGCCCCAGATCACCGGCGCGGGCAGCTTTCGTGTCAGTTTGATGACGACGAAGAAGATCGGCAGCAGATAGATGAACCACAGCGTGCCGAACGGCTCGATGAAGGATTCGAGATACAGATAGCCGGCATGTTGCCAGCCGGAGGCCGCGGCGAAGCCGGGCGCCTTGAAGCCGAACTGGATGGTCACCCACAGCACGTAGAAATAGGCGAAATGCACGACCTTGCGGTCGATATAGGTGCGCCAATCCCGGTCGATCACCAGCGGCAGGAACAGGCCGGAAATCAGGAAGAAGTCGGGCATCCGGAACGGCTTGGCGAATGCGACGACGGCGTGCATGAAGCCGGTCTCGCCGGCGGCCAGCTCGACGCCGAGCACCGAGTGCATCATCACGACCATGATGATGCAGATACCCTTGGCGTAGTCGACCCAGTCGATGCGCGCCTCGGTTCCGGCCGATTTCGGCGTACCATTTGCGGTCATGCTGTCCCTCTTTGGCGCGGAGCTGCCGCATTGTCGGGCAGAGCCGTTAATACTCCTCCTTGTCATCCAAACGTCATGCCGTTTTCTAAATTCCCCTTGAACCGCAAATGGTTTAAGACGCGAAAGTATTAACCTTGAAGGATGGGTTTCGATGCGAATTGCGATGATCGGCACGGGCTATGTGGGGCTGGTGTCCGGTGCCTGCTTCGCCGATTTCGGCCACCAGGTGACCTGCGTGGACAAGGACGAGAGCAAGATCGCCGCGCTGCATCGCGGAGAAATCCCGATCTTCGAGCCCGGCCTGGATGCGCTGGTCGCGGCCAACGTAAAGGCCAAGCGGCTCGATTTCACCACGGACCTCAAGCAGCCGGTCG
This sequence comes from Bradyrhizobium sp. SZCCHNPS1003, assembly GCF_032381555.1. Taxonomy (NCBI): domain Bacteria; kingdom Pseudomonadati; phylum Pseudomonadota; class Alphaproteobacteria; order Hyphomicrobiales; family Nitrobacteraceae; genus Bradyrhizobium; species Bradyrhizobium sp. SZCCHNPS1003. The sequence goes on along the minus strand of NZ_JAUHIU010000014.1, from coordinate 167,488 downwards.
CGGAGGCCGACGCCGTGTTCATCGCGGTTGGTACGCCGTCGCGACGCGGCGACGGTCACGCCGACCTCACCTACGTCTATGCCGCAGCGCGCGAGATCGCAGCGTCCCTCACCGGCTTCACCGTGGTCGTGACGAAGTCGACGGTGCCGGTCGGCACCGGCGACGAGGTCGAGCGCATCATCCGCGAGACCAATCCGACGGCCGACGTCGTCGTCGCCTCCAATCCGGAATTCCTGCGCGAAGGTGCCGCGATCCGCGATTTCAAATGGCCGGATCGCATCGTCGTCGGCACCGCGGACGAGCGCGGCCGCAAGGTGCTCGGCGACATCTATCGCCCGCTGTCGTTGAACCAGGCGCCGATGATGTACACCGAGCGCCGCACCGCCGAGCTGATCAAATACGCCGCCAACGCGTTCCTCGCCACCAAGATCACCTTCATCAACGAGGTCGCCGATCTCGCCGAGAAGGTCGGCGCCGACGTGCAGGAGGTGGCGCGCGGCATCGGTCTCGACAACCGCATCGGCTCCAAGTTCCTGCATGCCGGTCCGGGCTTCGGCGGCTCGTGCTTTCCGAAGGATACGCGCGCGCTGATCAAGATCGCGCAGGACTACGACACGCAGCTGCGCATCGTCGAATCGGTGCTGGCCGTCAACGACAACCGCAAGCGAGCGATGGCGCGCAAGGTCGCGCATGCGGTCGGCGGCAATCTGCGCGGCAAGACGGTGGCGGTGCTCGGCCTCACCTTCAAGCCGGAGACCGACGACATGCGCGAGGCGCCGTCGATCCCGCTGGTGACCGGGCTGCTCGACATGGGCGCCAAGGTGCGCGCGCATGACCCGGTCGGCATCGAGCAGGCCAAGAAGGAGCTGCCGGAGATCGCCTATTTCGACGATCCCTATGAGTGCGCGACGGGCGCCGATGCGATCGTGCTGGTGACCGAATGGGTGCAGTACCGCGCCATGGATCTCGATCGCCTCAAGGAGGTGATGGCCCATCCGGTCGTCGTCGACCTGCGCAACGTCTACCGTCCCGACGAGATGGCCGCTCACGGCTTCGTCTACGAGAGCGTCGGCAGGCCGTCGGTGAAGGGCGCGTGATGCGAGGAGCGTGACATGACATTGTCATACCCCGCGCAGGCGGGGTATCCAGTAGCCTCGATCTTCGTCATCCGCGAGATCTGCGTCTACTGGATTGTCCGCCTTCGCGGGCAATGACGGGTTCAACGATTGCCCCTTCGCTTCGATACACCGCTGCCCATCGATGCCGTGCTGGACGAACTGTCCGGCACGCTCGAGCGCAGCAACACCGCCGTGCTGGTGGCGCCGCCCGGCGCCGGCAAGACCACGCGGGTGCCGCTGGCCTTGCGTGATGCGCCGTGGGTCGGGGACAACAAGATCATCGTGCTGGAGCCCCGCCGGATCGCGGCCCGCGCCAGCGCCGAGCGGATGGCGAAGTCGCTCGGCGAGCGCGTAGGCGACACCGTCGGCTACCGCGTGCGCTTCGGCTCGAAGATCTCGCGCGCGACCCGCATCGAGGTCGTCACCGAGGGCATCTTCACGCGGCAGATCCTGGATGATCCCGAGCTGACCGGCGTCGCCGCCGTGCTGTTCGACGAATTCCACGAGCGCTCGCTCGATGCTGATCTCGGCCTGGCGTTGGCGCGCGACGCGCAGCAGGGGCTGCGCGAGGATCTCCGCATTCTCGTGATGTCGGCGACGCTCGACGGCGCCCGCGTCGCCAGCCTGCTCGGCAATGCACCGGTGGTCGAGAGCGAGGGCCGCGCCTATCCGGTCGAGACCCGCTATGTCGGCCGCAAGCCGGATGCGCCGGTCGAGCGCCAGATGGCCGAGACCATCGCCAGCGCGCTGCGCGCCGATGCCGGCTCCGTGCTCGCCTTCCTGCCAGGCGCCGCCGAAATCCGGCGCACCCAGACGATGCTCGCCGAGCGCGTCCACGATGCCAGCATCGAGATCGTGCCGCTGTTCGGTGCGCTCGATGCCGCCGTGCAGGATCGTGCCATCTCGCCCGCCCCAAAAGGGCAGCGCAAGGTGGTGCTGGCGACCTCGATTGCCGAGACTTCGCTGACCATCGAAGGCGTCCGCATCGTGGTCGATTCCGGGCTCGCCCGGGTGCCGCGCTACGAGCCGGACATCGGCCTGACCCGGCTGGAGACGGTGCGGGCTTCGCGCGCCGCCGTCGATCAGCGCCGCGGCCGCGCCGGCCGCACCGAGCCTGGTGTCTGCTACCGGTTATGGGACGAGCCGCAGACGGCCTCTCTGGCGGCCTATACGCAGCCGGAAATTCTCAGCGCCGACCTGTCCTCGCTGGTGCTCGATCTGGCGCAATGGGGTGTCAGTGACCCCTCCGCGCTGAGCTTCCTCGATCCGCCGCCGCAACCGGCCTGGAAGGAGGCGCGTGATTTGCTGCGCGAGATCGACGCTCTCGACGAAGAAGGCCGCCTCACCGACGAGGGCCGCCGCCTGCGGGCACTGGCGCTGCCGCCGCGGCTCGCCCGCATGATCGTCGACGCCGCCGATTATGGCGCCGCCGCGCAGGCCGCCGACATCGCCGCCATCCTGACCGAGCGCGGGCTGGGCGGCGACAGCGTTGATCTCGAGGTCAGGCTCGATCAGTTCCGTCGCGACCGCTCGCAACGGGCGCAGAGTGCGCGAGACATGGCACGGCGCTGGGCGCAGCAGGTCGGGGCGGCTTCCTCCCCGCAAGTGCAAGGGCAGCTCAGCACCGGCTTGATGCTCGCCTTTGCCTTTCCGGACCGGGTCGCGCGCAACCGCGGCAATGCCAGCTTTGTGCTCGCCAATGGCCGTGGCGCCGCCGTCGAGCCGACCTCGTCGCTGGCGCGCGTACCCTATATCGCGGTCGGTGAGCTGACGGGAACGGCGGCCAGCGGCCGCATCCTGCTGGCGGCGCCGCTGGCGATCGAGGATATCGAGCGGCATTTTGCTGCGCATATCGAAGCGAGAGACGAGGTCAGCTTCGATCAAGACGCGATGGCGTTGCGGGCGCGGCGCCGACGCAAGCTGCATGCGATCACCATGGCCGATGCGCCGGTCGCGCTGACGCCGTCGGAGGAGACCGCGCGCATCTTCGCCGACGGCATCTGCGCCGCGGGCCTTGACAGGCTGCCGTGGTCGAAGGCCGCCCTGCAATGGCGCGATCGCGTTACCTTCCTGCGCAAGGCGGAAGGCGACAGTTGGCCGGACCTGTCGGATGCGGGGCTTGCCGAGCGGCGCGAGGACTGGCTGGTGCCGCTGCTGGCCGACAAGACCTCGCTCAAGGATGTCTCGCCCGGCGACGTCTCGGATGCCGTCATGGCACTGCTCCCCTGGGATCTGCGGGCCCGGCTCGACCGGGAGGCGCCGACGCATTTCGAGGCGCCGACCGGCACCATGCTGGCGATCGACTACGAGGCCGAGCAGGGGCCCACCATCGCGGTGCGGCTGCAGGAGCTGTTCGGCCTGAACGTCCATCCCTCGATCGCGCGCGGCGCGGTGCCCCTGGTGCTGGAGCTGCTGTCGCCGGCGCAGCGGCCGGTACAGGTGACGCGCGATCTGCCCGGCTTCTGGCGCGGCTCCTATGCCGCGGTCCGCACCGACCTGCGCGGCCGTTATCCGCGCCATCCCTGGCCCGACGATCCGGCCCATGCCGAGCCGACCCGGCGGGCCAAGCCGCGGGGAACGTAGCTCATGCAAATTGTACCGCCGCTATCGTTGTCGTTAACGCTTCACTCATCGTTTTCGCCAAAATGGCGGCGGCAGCCGGTCGCTCGCAGTCGCCCGTCAGCGGCTTTGATGGTCAAATCGGTTGCGGGGTAAAGTCGGGCGTTTGCGTCATGCGTAACATAATGATCTTTGCGGCCGTTCTCGTCGGTCTCGGCACCTTCATGGCGCAACTGGCCGATCGCCTGACCCCCGCGTCGGCATCCGCGACACCGTCCGTGCGGGTTGCCACGGCGGAACCGTCTGCCGCGGGCCAGCGCAGCCTGAGCATTCCGACCGACCGCCGCGGTCACTTCCGCGCCGACGGCCGCATCGACGGCCAGCGCATCAGCTTCATGGTCGATACCGGCGCCTCGATGGTCGCGCTGAACGAGAGCTCGGCCGCCCGTTTCGGCCTGCGTCCGGCGCGCGGCGACTACACCGCCACCGTGACCACGGCCAACGGCACCGTGAAGGCCGCCCGGGCCAAGCTTGCGATGGTCGAGCTCGGCGAGCTCACCGTGCGTGACGTCGATGCCCTGGTGCTGCCCGATACGGCGCTGTCGGAGAATCTGCTTGGCCTGTCGTTCCTGTCCAAGCTGAAGCGTTTCGCCTACGCCAACGGCCAGATGGTGCTGGAGCAGTAGGCTGCACCGAAGCGGAATGTTGTTTCGCGCGTCACCGGCCCCCATATACCGGCAGGCAGGCCGATCCCGAGTCGCAGTCATTGAATAGTTCGTCGGGTGGCCTGCGCGAGCGGTCCTGCCCGATTGTTGCCTGCATTCCTCTGCCTTCTGACACTGTTGTCTGACGTCGTGCTAAGCATGAACGCCTTCTTCCATTGATGTGATATTGCCGAGGCCGTCTCCTGATGTTTCCGAAACCCAAGCCCGTCCTGGTTCCCAATACCTACGCCTTCGAATCCGAGCCGATGGTGAAGCCGACGGGCTTCCGCGAATATGACGCGCGCTGGCTGTTCAACAAGGAGATCAATCTGATGGGGGTGCAGGCGCTCGGCATGGGGCTGGGCGCGCTGATCGCCGAACGCGGCGTGAAGCAGGAGATCGTGACCGGGCACGATTTCCGCGGCTATTCCGCCTCGATCAAATACGCCCTGATTTCGGGCCTGATGGCCGCCGGCTGCAAGGTGCATGACGTCGGCCTCGCGGTGACGCCGATGGCCTATTTCGCGCAGTTCGATCTCGACGTGCCCTGCGTCGCCATGGTGACCGCCTCGCACAATGACAACGGCTGGACCGGCGTGAAGATGGGCGCCAACCGTCCGCTCACCTTCGGGCCCGAGGAGATGACCCGGCTGAAGGAGTTCGTGCTCAACGCTGAGTTCAAGAACGGCGGTGGCGGCTCCTACCAATTTCACGAGAATTATCCGGCGCGCTACATCGCCGACCTCACCAGCCGGCCCAAGCTCAAGCGCAGGCTCAAGGTGGTCGCGGCCTGCGGCAACGGCACCGCGGGCGCGTTCGCGCCGCAGGTGCTGGAGGCGATCGGCTGCGAGGTGATCCCGCTCGACACCGAGCTCGACCACACCTTCCCGAAATACAATCCCAATCCCGAAGACATGGAGATGCTGCACGCCATCCGCGATGCCGTGCTCGCGCACGAGGCCGATGTCGGTCTCGGATTTGATGGCGACGGCGACCGCTGCGGCGTGGTCGACAACACCGGCGAGGAGATTTTTGCCGACAAGGTCGGCGTGATGCTGGCGCGCGACATGTCGGCGATCCACAAGAATGCGCAGTTCGTCGTCGACGTGAAATCAACCGGGCTGTTCATGACCGATCCGGTGCTGCAGGCCCAGGGCGCGAAGACCGTCTATTGGAAGACCGGCCATTCCTACATGAAGCGCCGCACCAACGAGCTCGGCGCGCTCGCCGGTTTCGAGAAATCCGGCCACTTCTTCTTCAACAAGCCATTCGGTCGCGGCTATGACGATGGTCTGGTCTCGGCGATCGCGATCTGCGAGATGCTCGATCGCGCGCCCGGAAAATCGATGGCCGACCTGAAGGACGCGCTGCCGAAGACCTGGTCGTCGCCGACGATGTCGCCGCATTGTGGCGACGAGGTCAAATACGGCGTCGCCGACGCCGTAGTGAAGCATTTCCAGGCGCTGCAGCAGCAGGGCGGCAAGGTCGCGGGCCAGCCGATCCGCGATCTCGTCACCGTCAATGGCGTGCGCGTCACGGTCGAGGACGGCAGCTGGGGTCTGGTGCGAGCGTCATCCAATAAGCCCGAGCTCGTGGTGGTAGTCGAAAGCCCGGTGTCCGAGCGGCGCATGCACGACATGTTCGAGGCGGTCAACGAGGTGCTGCGGACGCATCCCGAAGTCGGCGCCTACAACCAGACGATCTGAGGCCGCGTTGATGATGTCGCGCTGGGGCCGATGCTCGCGCTGATCCCATCCTATTCGATGGGATCAAGCAGCCCTCAGGGAGCTCAGGAACTGATCGACCTCGGATTTGAGCCGGGTGGATTGCGAGGATAGTCCGTTCGCCGACTCCAGCAGCCGGGACGCGGCGCTGCCGGTCTCGTCGGAGGCACGGGTCACGCTGCCCATGCTTTGGCTGACAAGCCGCGTGCCTTCGGCCGCCTGCTGCACGTTGCCGGAAATTTCTCCGGTGGCGAGGCCCTGCTGCTCGACCGCGGTGGCGATCTCCTTGGAGATTTCGTCGATCTCGGCAATCGTTCCCCCGATCGCCTGGATGGCGCTGACGGCGTCCCCCGTGGCGCTCTGGATGCTCTGCACCTGGCTGGAAATTTCCTCGGTGGCCTTCGCGGTCTGGTTGGCGAGCGCCTTGACCTCGCTTGCCACGACGGCGAAGCCCTTGCCGTGCTCGCCAGCGCGCGCCGCCTCGATGGTGGCATTCAGCGCCAGCAGGTTGGTCTGGCTGGCGATCGTCTGGATCAGCGTCACCACCTCGCCGATCTTCTGGGTGCCGGCAGCCAGGCTCTCGACCACCGTGTTGGTACGGCGAGCTTCGTCCGCCGCCTTCGCGGCGATCTCCGCCGAGCGCGTCACCTGCTGTGAGATGTTGTTGATCGAGGCCGTCAGCTCTTCCGTTGCGGCAGCGACCGTCTCGACATTGGTCGACGCCTGTTGCGAGGCGCCGGCCGCGGCCGACGTCTGGCGCGAGGACTCGGCGCTGCTCCGGCTCATCGACGAGGACAGGCTCTGCATCTCGTTGGCGGCGACGGCCACCGCTTCGACGATGCCGCCGATCTTGCGCTCGAAGCCCTCTGCCAGCTCGCGCCGGGCAAGATCGGCCTGCTGCTTGACGCGTTGCTCGGCCTCGAACCGCTCGGCGTTGGCGCGCGCCTCGGCAGCGATCGCCGATTCGGCTTCCGCGGTCTTGCGCGCGCTGGTTTCGAACAACTGCGTCAGCTTGAGCGCGAGGGCGATGAGAACGCCGGCCTCGATCAGCAGGATGGCCGCATGCAGCACAACGCGGCCGAAATCAGCGCCGCCCGGATAGATCGCTGCAGGAAAGATGAAGTTCAGGACCAGATGGTGAAGCGCGACGGCAACGGTGCCGGCCAGGATCGGCCGGTAGTCGCAATATGCGACCAGACAGGCCAGCGCCGCGAAGAAATACATGTGCATGTCGATCTGCCAGGGATGTCCAGACATTTGGTAGACAAGCACGGATACGCCGCCCATGACGGCGACTGCGACGGTGAGCTGGGTCGACAAAGTGTCGCCAGCGCTGCGCCAGGAAAGGGTTGCCACCACTGCCATGACGACCATGAGCATGGTCGGCATCAACCAGTCGCCGCGCGACAGCCCGATGATGAGGGAGAGCGGAACGTGAACCCAGAGCACCGCCAGCAGAAGCTTGCTGGTCGTGTGCCGGAGGGTTGCCAGATCGCTGGTCTCGACGGTCATTTCCTATTCCCCCAAAGAGATCATTTTGCAAAGCAGGCGGACACCGCCTGCGGATCGATGATGAGCCAGGCGCCAGCCTCGCGCAGCCGCGCCAAGCCGTCGTGTTCGCCGGGACGGACGACCAGCAGCGATGAAACGGTTGTCGTGCGCACGAGAGCGGCGTCAGCCGAGGCCGCAGCGAGCATCGCCTGTTGCGCGCTCCACCAAGGTGGGAAAGCGACGGCCACGATTTCGCTCCCCATGCGCACCTGGAGTGACAGCGCAGCAACCGCGACGAAGCTCGCGATCAGGAGTGCCGTGGCATTGAGCCAGGCGCGCGAAGACTGAGGTATGGTTGCACCGGACGTCATCGCATCCAAGAATAGAGGGATGGGAATAACTTCCGGTAAACGTTCGTTAGGGATGACGACCGAGGTTCGGGACGCTAGCGCTGCAACGTCGAAGCTGCCCGGAATGCTCGGCTCAGACCGGCGGCACCGGCAGCGCCGTGACCGACTTGATCTTCTCCATGGCGAAGCGCGAGGTGACGTTCTTGAGGGGCACCGCGCTGATCAGCTTCTTGTAGAAGACATCGTAGCTCTGCATGTCCGCAACGACGACGCGTAGCATGTAGTCGACGTCGCCGGCCATCCGGTAGAACTCCATCACCTCCGGCATCGAGCTGACCGCCTCGGCGAATTTGCGCAGCCAGGCCTCGGAATGGTCGGCGCTCTCCACCGACACGAACACGGAGATGCCGAGCCCGATCTTGTTCTGATCGACCAGAGCCACCCGGCGCAGGATCACGCCATCGGCCTCCAGCCGCTGGATGCGCTTCCAGCACGGTGTCGACGACAGTCCGACCCGGTCGCCGATCTCGGCGACGGACAGCGAAGCGTCCTCCTGCAGGACCATCAGAATCTTGCGGTCGATGGCATCGAGCCGGCGATTGGCCTCGGAGCTTTGGGCGGCGACATCGGTCATGGAGAAACTTGTTCCATATGAAGGCTATAAAACCCTCATATAGAGAAAATCGTTCCAAGGCAAGGATCGGCCGTTCAGCCCTTTGCGGACGGGCTGGCCGTTTCCGCGGAGCGATAGCTGGTTTCCTGCTACCGCTCGTCGTTCTCTTTCAGCCAGCGGCCGACCAGATGATGAGCAATCGCGAACGGATGCGGTCCCGCCAAGCCATCTGGATGCTGCCGCACCAGCATCTGCCGGGCCTCGTCGCGGCTGAACCAGCGCACGTCCTCGAGCTCGTTACGGTCGATGACGATGTCTTCGTTGAGCGCCCGGGCGCTGCAGCCGATCATCAGCGACGACGGGTAAGGCCAGGGCTGGGTCATGTAATAAGTCACGTCGGTGCAGCGAATGCCGGATTCTTCGAACACCTCGCGCCGGACGGCGTCCTCGATCGTCTCGGCCGCCTCGACGAAGCCGGCGAGGCAGGAATACATGCCGGCCGGAAACTGCTTCTGCCGCCCGAGCAGGCACTTGTCGCCGGAAGCGACCAGCGAGATCACGACCGGATCGGTGCGCGGGAAATGCTCGGTCTTACAGCTCGGGCATTCGCGCTTCCAGCCGCCCTCGCGCATCGCGGTCTTGGCGCCGCAATTGGCGCAGAAGCCGTGACGCTGATGCCAGGACACCAGGGATTTCGCCATCGCGATCGTCGCCAGCTGGTCGACCGGGGTCGCACCCTGCATCGCCATCCCGCGCAGCTCGGCGACCGACACATCGTCGCGCCCGGCGAGCTTTTCGACGGCGGCCGGCGAGATGCCCATGCCGAACACGGCCGCGCCGTCCTGCAGCCCGAGGAAGATCGTTCCCGGATTGGCACCGAACTTCAGCGCCTCGTCGATCGACAGCAGCGCGCGCAGCTGGTCGCCGTCGCGCTTCAGCACCAGCGAATCGCGGTGCACGACATAGGCGCGCGTCGAGGGATTGCTCTCGAAGGCGATCAGCTTGTCATCATGGAAGCGCAGATGGGCGGCGCGATCGATTGGATGGCTGACGAAGGCCGGCTTGCCGAGCGGAAACAAGTCGAATGGCGACATCTCTTACCCTAACCAGATCTTGCGCCTGACAGCGCTGATGAACTGCTGCACCTCCTGCGCATCGTGCGGCACAGGCGGCGCGGCGCCCCACACCGGTCGCGGCCAGGCCACGTCACTTGTGCGTCGCGCGATGATGTGGACGTGCAACTGCGGCACCATGTTGCCGAGCGCGGCGACGTTGAGCTTGTCGCATTTGGTGATCTCCTTGAGTGCGCGCGACACCCGCGTGATCTCGGTCATCAGCTGCGCCTGCGCGACCTCGTCGAGATCGATGATCTCGACCGCGCCCTCGCGGCGCGGCACCACCAGCAGCCAAGGATAGTTCGCGTCCTTGATCACCAGCACGCGGGACAGCGGCAGGTCGCCAATGTCGATCGTATCCTTCGCAAGTTGCGGATGCAGCGACCAGGCTGATTCGGGCATGCGGCGGTTCCTGGCGGACGGTCTGGCGGGGAATTCGACGGCACCTAAAGCCTTTCCGAGCTGCGGCACAAGCCCGCGGGGCGGTGGGCCGCCCCGGCGAAGCTCGCGCTTGCTTTCCGGACCGTTTGGCCCCAAATAGGCAGCGGGAGATTGGCGGTGGACGAGCCACTCGCCAACCGGGTCAGGTCCGGAAGGAAGCAGCCCTAACGAGGTCCGGATCGGGTCGCTCGTCAGTCTCCTACCTGTTTTCTCGAGCGAATCGCGCAAAGATGGCGGGGACCCCGCGCAGGGCGGGCGCTCGACCGCGCTCCGGCTGATTGCGTCGACGATCGCGATCGATGCCGGCCTGGAATACTCACTTGCGGATCGCTCGATGACCGACGCTGGCGCCCCACCTGTTCCGCCTGACAGCGCCGACGCTCCCGCCAAGCCCTACCGGGTGCTGGCGCGCAAATACCGCCCCGCCAGCTTCGCAGATCTGATCGGCCAGGAGGCCGTGGTGCGCACGGTCTCGAACGCGTTCGAGACCGGCCGGATTCCGCAGGCCTGGATTCTGACCGGCGTCCGCGGCGTCGGCAAGACGACCACCGCCCGCATTCTCGCCCGCGCATTGAATTACGAGCTGCCGGACGGCTCGGTGAAGGGGCCGACCATCCACATGCCGGTGCTCGGCACCCATTGCCAGGCGATCATGGAAAGCCGGCACATGGACATCCTCGAGATGGACGCGGCGTCCCATACCGGCGTCGACGACGTCCGCCAGATCAATGACAGCGTCCGCTATGCGCCGGCCAGCGCGCGCTACAAGGTCTACATCATCGACGAAGTCCACATGCTGTCGACGGCGGCGTTCAACGCCTTCCTGAAGACGCTGGAGGAGCCGCCGGAGCACGCCAAGTTCGTGTTCGCCACCACCGAGATCCGCAAGGTGCCGGTCACGGTGCTGTCGCGCTGTCAGCGCTTCGATCTGCGCCGGGTCGAGGCCGAGGTGCTGATGAAGCATCTCCAGGGCATCGCGACCAAGGAAGGCGTGACGATCGAACCCGAGGCGCTCGGCATCATCGCGCGCGCCGCCGAAGGCTCGGTGCGCGATTCGTTGTCGCTGCTCGATCAGGCGATCGCGCACAGCGCCGGCGAAGTCCGCGCCGATGACGTCCGTCAGATGCTGGGCCTCGCCGACCGCACCCGCGTGATCGACCTGTTCCACCATCTCGCCAGCGGCGACATCGCCGCCGCCTTCAAGGAATTCCGCGAGCAATATGACGTCGGCGCCGACCCCGTGGTCGTGCTGTCGGATCTGGCCGAGTTCGTGAACTTCGTCACCCGGGTGAAGGTCGTGCCGGCGACGGCCGACAACGTCGCCTTCAGCGAGACCGAGCGGCTGCGCGCGCGCGACTTCGCCACCAAGCTGTCGATGCGGGTGCTGTCGCGGATGTGGCAGATGCTGCTGAAGGGCATTGCGGAGACGCAAGGCGCGACGCGCCCGGCTGCAGCGGCGGAAATGGTGCTGGTGCGCATCGCCTACGCGGCCGATCTGCCGACGCCCGACGAAGCCATTCGTATGATCGAGCAGAGCGGTGGTGGCTCGCCGATCGTCACGAACGGCGGCGGGGCGCGCCCTGCGCCGGCATCCGGCATGAGCGCGGGGGCGCCGCCTGTGATGACGTCGGCGCCGATGCAGGCGCCGCGCGCGCAAGGCCCGACGCTCGCCGCGGTCGGCGGTTCGATGCGCCCGCAGGCGATGTCATCGCAGCCGTCGCCGGCATCACAGGACCAGCCCGCACTGCGCATAGGGAGCTTTCAGGAACTCGTCGCGCTGGCCGGCAAGAATCGTGACCTGATCACCAAGAGCGCGCTCGAGATGGACGTGCGGCTGGTCCGCTTCGAGGAGGGACGGCTGGAGATCGCGCTGGAACGGACGGCGCAGCGCTCGCTTGTCTCGGACCTCGGGCGCAAGCTGGAGGACTGGACCGGCCGGCGCTGGACGGTGATCGTTTCCAACGAGCCAGGCCAGGCGACCTTGCGCGAGCAGAATCTGCGCGCCAAGAGCGAGCGCGAGGCGGCGGCGGAGGCCGATCCGCGCGTGCAGGAGATCCTGGCGCGGTTCCCGGGCACCAAGGTGGTCGAAGTGCGCCGGCTCGCCCCCGAGCCGCCCGAATCGGACGCCAGTGCTGTCGAGCCGCCTGACGAGTCCGACGATGATGATTTCTAGAGCATGATCCGGAAAAGTGGAAACCGGTTTTCCTCGCGACAAACGCCAAAGGCGTTTGCGCGGAGATCATGCTCAACAAGATGGCTAATGATGAGGTGCTCCGATGGCTGACTTTCTCGGCATGATGAAACAGGCGGCGCAGCTGCAGACGAAGATGCAGGAGATGCAGGAGGAACTCGGCAACGTCGAGGTCGAGGGCATCTCGGGCGGCGGTCTGGTTGCCGTGCGCATGACCGCCAAGATGGACGTGAAGAGCATCAAGATCGATCCGTCGCTGCTCAAGCCGGAGGAGGCCGAGATCCTGGAGGACCTGCTGGTCACCGCGCATGGCGATGCGCGCCGCAAGGCTGAAGCCGCGATGCAGGAGAAGATGCAGGCCATCACCGGCAAGCTCGGCCTGCCGCCGGGCTTCGGTTTCGGTTAGTTGACCTGATGACATTCGTGAACTGATGGCCGTCGCCGGTCCCGAGATCGAACGCCTGATCCAATTGCTTGCGCGCCTGCCCGGCCTCGGGCCGCGCTCGGCGCGGCGCGCCGCACTGCATCTGATCAAGAAGCGCGAGGCGCTGATGGTGCCGCTTGCCTCGGCGCTGCAGGTCGCGATCGATCGCATCCAGGTCTGCAAGACCTGCGGCAACATCGATACGCAAAGCCCGTGCACTGTGTGCACCGATCCGCGTCGCGATCCCGCGATGATCGTCGTCGTCGCCGACGTCGCCGACCTCTGGGCGCTGGAGCGCGCCAAGGCCTCCAACGGCCGCTATCACGTGCTCGGCGGCACGCTGTCGCCGCTCGACGGCGTGGGCCCGCAGGATCTCACCATCGATGCGCTGGTGCAGCGCGCGCATGCGCCCGAGGTGCAGGAGATCATCCTCGCTTTGAATGCGACGGTCGACGGCCAGACCACCGCGCACTACATCACCGACCTCCTGCAGGAGGCGAACGTCAAGGTCACGCGGCTGGCACATGGCGTGCCGGTCGGCGGCGAGCTCGACTATCTCGACGAAGGCACGCTCTCGGCCGCGATGCGGCAGCGGACCTTATTCTAAGCATAGACGGAAGTGGAATGATGACGAAACGCGGATTCGGCAAACGGCTGGCTTTGGGCGCGATTCTGGCGGCGCTCTCGGCGCCGTCAGTGCTGGCGCAGCAAAGCGAGGCGGCGCAGAAGGCGGGCAAGCCGCTCAATGCCGGTGACGTGCTGTCGGGAGAGCTGAACGCGCTCAAGCTCAAAGGCGCCAAGCCGGGCCAGCCGTCCGCCGCCTATCAGATCACGAGCGAGCCGCGCCGCCTGCCGCCGCCGAGCGGGCTGTGCAACCTGGAGACCGGCCCGGAGACGTTCCAGCTCGTCACCGCGAACACGGCGCAGGCGTCGCAGCTCAAGGGTCTGCTCGGCAAGCAGATCGCGGTCAAGGTCGACGAGATCGCCTGCGCCCAGGATGCGGGACAGATGAGCGAGGCGGTCGTGACCAAGTGGAGCTTAGTGAAGCGGTGAGACCTGATTGGGCCGTCCACGCGAGCGCGGCGTCCTGACTTTCCGCTGTCAGCGCCCGGCTCGACCGGGCGATCCAGTACCCCGCGGCTGCTCGGTCGATGGCTGACGTCTCTGGAATACTGGGTCACCCGTCGGAGCCTGTCATCGGGCTCGTCGAAGACGACACCCGGTGGTGGGTGACGACGGTCGAATGTGAGGCGGCAGCTACACCTTCACTGGCCCCAACTGGTCGAAATGTCCGCGCCGCTGCAGCCAGGCGAGCAGCACGAGGCTCGGGATCGCGACCAGCACGCAGATCACGAAGAACAGCGGCCAGCCGGTCGCCTTCGCCACGTAGCCGGCGCCTGACGACAAATAGGTGCGCCCGACCGCGGCGAGCGCGGTCAGCAGTGCATATTGGGTGGCGGTGTGCAGCGGGTTCTGACACAGCGCGGAGAGATAGGCGACGAAGATCACGGTGCCGACCGCGCTGGTGAAGTTTTCCGCCGAGATCGCCAGCGCCAGTGCCCATTGATTGACTCCGACGATCGCAAGCCAGGAGAACGAGAGGTTCGCCAGCGCCTGCACCATGCCGCCGATCCAGAGACTCGTCGCGAGCGAATAGCGTCGCGCGACGAAGCCGCCGGCAAAGCCGCCGGCGAGCGTCGCGGCGAGGCCCACGCCTTTCACAATCGCGGCGTAGTCGACCTTGCTGAAGCCGAGATCGATCACGAACGGCGCGGTCATCGTGCCGGAGAAGGCGTCGGTGAACTTGAACAGCACGACGAAGGCGAGCGCCGTGAGCGCATCACGTCGGCCGAGGAACTCGACGAAGGCTCCGGCAGCCGCATGCATCACGCGGGTGAGCGCGGTGTCCGCACCCATCGCGGCCTCCGCCTGCTGCGACTGGGCCGGCTCGGTCGCCGCGAGGGCCGTGATCGTGCCGATCAGCACCAGTCCGGCCATCGCGACATAGCCCCACATCCAGGACGATGGCCGCGACAGTCCGCTGGTTTCGAACGCACTGACCGCCACCAGCGCGCCGGCGGTCGAGACCAGCATGCCGATGCGATAGGCGGCGACATACGCCGCCATGCCCGCGGCCTGCTCGCTCTCCGGCAGGCTCTCGACGCGGAAGGCATCGACCACGATGTCCTGGGTCGCCGACATCGCGGCGACCAGCAGCGCGGCCAGCGCCACCATGAACGGCGCATGTGCCGGATCGGTGAGCGCCAGCAGCAGGATGGCGCCGATCAAGAGCAGCTGTGCGAATACCAGCCAGCCGCGCCGCCGTCCAAACGCGCGCGTGAGCAGCGGCACGTGCAGCGCGTCCACCAGCGGCGCCCAAAGGAATTTCAGCGTGTACGGCGTCCCGACGAGGGCGAACAGCCCGATCGTGCCGAGATCGACGCCGAGCTCACGCATCCAGATCTGAAGCGTCGAGCCGGACAACGCCAGCGGCAGTCCCGACGAGAAGCCGAGGAACAGCACCACGAGCACGCGCGGCTGCAAGTAGACGGCCATGCTCTCGCGCCAGGTGGGGGCGGGTTTGGCGGCGGACTCTGCGGCGGTCGCGGTGATCTCGGAAGCGGTGTCGGGTGCAGTCATGACCGGGTGGTAACAGATTTCGACAGCACCACAAACACGGCCGTCATCGCCCGGCTTGACCGGGCGATGACAATCTTGTCTGGATTGCCCTCTCATGCAACAGACGCAGCCAACGATCACTCTCCGGCCTGCATGCGCCCCGTAAGAGGAAACAGGTCCGGCGTCGTCCCCGCAGCCGGAGCGATGCGTGGTGAGTCCACCGGCGAATCCTGCTTGCTGAAATCGAGCTCCTCGATGCGGGCGGCGCGCTTCTCGATCTTGTCGGCGGAAATGAGGATCTGGCGGATGTCCT
Organism: Bradyrhizobium sp. SZCCHNPS1003; assembly: GCF_032381555.1. Lineage (NCBI taxonomy): Bacteria > Pseudomonadati > Pseudomonadota > Alphaproteobacteria > Hyphomicrobiales > Nitrobacteraceae > Bradyrhizobium > Bradyrhizobium sp. SZCCHNPS1003. Next base: position 151,826 of record NZ_JAUHIU010000014.1, on the reverse strand, counting down.
CGCCGACATCGCCGAAATGCTTCTGCAGTTTGAGCACGCGCTCGCGCAGGCGGCCGAGATCGTCGCCGAGATGGATCACCTCGTTGCGGATCTGGTCGGCGGCGTCGCGGATGCGCGCATCCTTCATGATCTGCTGCATGACCTGGATCGCGAGCATCAGCAGCGACGGCGACACCAGCACGACGCGCGCGCGATAGGCTTTCTGGATCACGTCGTCGAAGCCGTCATGGATCTCGGCATAGACCGATTCCGACGGCACGAACATCAGCGCCGTGTCCTGCGTCTCGCCGACCACGAGGTACTTCTCGGCAATGTCATTGACGTGGCGGAGCACGTCGGTGCGCAGCCGCTGCGCCGCGGCGCGCTTCTCCTCCTCGGTCACGGCGTCGTGCAGTGCGGTCACGGCTTCCAGCGGAAACTTGGCGTCGATGCACAGCGGTCGCGAATCGGGCAGGAACACGACGCAGTCGGGCCGCTTGCCGCTGGCGAGCGTGTGCTGAAACGCGTAGCTGCCCTTCGGAAGCCCGTCCTGGACGATCGCCTCCATGCGCGCCTGGCCGAAGGCGCCGCGCGACTGTTTGTTGGCGAGGACGTCGCGCAAGGTCGTCACTTGCGTCGTCAGCTCGCTGAGATCACGATGGGCGTTGTCGATGATGCCGAGGCGCTCGTGCAGCACGCGCAGACTATCCATTGTGTGGCGCGTGCTCTGCTCCATCGACTGTCCGACGCGGTGGGTGACCGCATCGAGCCGTTCGTTCACGCTGCGGGCCAGGTCCACCTGACGGCCGGCGAGCAGCTGGGCCATCGCGTCGACCCGGCCGGAGGCCTCGCTCTGGACGCGGATCATCTCGCCGAACCGTTGTTCGAGCTCGTCAGCCCGCATCGCCTGCTGGGCGGCGAGCTCCGCGCCGCGCCGTCCGGAGCGGGCCACGGCGGCCACGATGATCACGAGCAGTAGCAGCACCAGTACGCCGAATCCGATCAGCGCATCGCTCGCCCTGATGGGCAGGTCGCCGATGATGACGACGACAGGATTGAGGGATTGGCTGACGGTCATCACCCCCGTCTATCCGATTCGCGCAAGCTCGCGAACGAAGAGAGAACAATTATGGTTAAGGGCACGTTAAGAATCATGGTTAACGAAACGTTGAAATTCATGGTTAGTGAAGTCTTAACCGCGAGCCATCACATTGACCCCGCCGGTTCCGCGGCTTAAATCGCGCGCCATGTCCCTAAGAGAAATCATCATCCTGCCGGACCGGCAGTTGCGGCTGGTGTCCAAGCCGGTCGAGAAGGTCACGCTGGAGATCCGGCAGCTGGTCGACGACATGTTCCAGACCATGTATGACGCGCCGGGCATCGGGCTCGCAGCGATCCAGGTCGCGCAGCCGCTGCGCGTCATCACCATGGATCTGGCCAAGCCCGACGCGAACGGGGAAGGCAAGCGCGAGCCGCGCGTCTTCATCAATCCGGAGATCGTCGCCAAGTCGGACGAGCTGTCGGTCTACGAGGAAGGCTGCCTGTCGATCCCCGAATATTACGAGGAGGTCGAGCGGCCGGCGCGCGTGCGCGTGCGGTTCATCGATCTCGACGGGGTGGTCCGCGAGGAGGATGCCGAGGGGCTCTACGCCACCTGCATCCAGCATGAGATCGATCATCTCAACGGCGTGCTGTTCATCGACTATCTGTCGAAGCTGAAGCGCGACCGCGTGATGAAGAAGTTCACCAAGGCCGCCAAGCGCGCCAGCGAGTAACGATCAACTCTCTCCTCCGTCATGCCCGGGCTTGACCCGGGCATCCACGTCTCGCCGCGCGTTACAGGCAGCTCGACGTGGATGGCCGGGACAAGCCCGGCCATGACGCGGAGGATTCGGCAATGCAGGATCTTCCACCAGATGCCGCTTCGCCTGATCTTCATGGGCACGCCGGATTTCGCCGTGCCGACCCTGCTCGAACTCGCCGGCCACGGCCACGAGATCGCGGCGGTCTATACGCGCGCGCCGAAACCCGGCGGCCGCCGCGGCCTCGCGCTGCAGCCGACGCCGGTCGAGACCGAGGCGCGCCGGCTCGGCATTGCCGTGTTCACGCCGAAGACGCTGAAGACCGAGGAGGCCTTGGCCGAGTTTCAGGCTCATCAGGCCGATGCGGCCGTGGTCGTCGCCTACGGCATGATCCTTCCCCAAGCCATTCTCGATGCGCCCAAGCTCGGCTGCTACAATCTCCACGCTTCCCTGCTGCCGCGCTGGCGCGGTGCCGCGCCTATCAACCGCGCGATCATGGCGGGTGATGCCGAGTCCGGCGTCATGGTGATGAAGATGGATGTCGGGCTCGACACCGGCGATGTCGCGATGGCCGAGCGCCTTGCGATCACCGACGCGATGACGGCGTCCGATCTGCACGACCGCCTGTCGCGGATCGGCGCCGATCTCATGGTGCGCGCGATGGCGGCGCTAGAGCGCGGCGGGCTGACGCTGACGAAGCAGGCAGAGGAAGGCGTCACCTACGCCGCCAAGATCGAGAAGGCCGAGGCGCGGATCGACTGGACGAAGCCGGCCCACGCGGTGCTGCGGCACATCCACGGCCTGTCGCCATTTCCTGGCGCCTGGAGTGAGTTCACGCTTGATGGCGAAGCGGTCCGCTTGAAGATCCTGCGCTGCGCGCTTGCCGACGGCGGGGGCGAGCCGGGCGCCGTTCTTGACGAGCAGCTCACCATCGCCTGCGCCGACGGCGCCATCCGCGTCACCGAGCTACAGCGCGCCGGCAAGGGTCCCATGAAGGCCGCGGATTTCCTGCGCGGCACCCGTATCGCGCCGGGCCTGCGTTTCGGCTGACCACCTCATCTCGTCATGCGCGGGCTTGACCCGCGCATCCATCTCAAGAACAAGCTTCGTCCAGGGATGGATTGCCGGGTCGAGCCCGGCAATGACGGCAAAACTCGATCGGGTCAGATGCCCCGCTACAAGCTCACCATCGAATATGACGGCGCGCCGTACTGCGGCTGGCAACTGCAGGCGACCTTGCCGTCGGTGCAGGGCGCGCTCGAAGCGGCGGTGCAGGCGACCTGTGGCGTGCCGACCCGGGTGCATGGCTCGGGGCGCACCGATGCCGGCGTCCACGCCACCGGTCAGGTCGCGCATTGCGACGTTGAGAAAGAATTCCGGCCCGACAAATTGCGCGACGCGCTCAACGCGCATCTGCGGCCCAACCCGATCGCGGTGCTCAACGCCGAGATCGTCCCCGACACCTTCGAAGCACGCTTCTCCGCCCGCAGGCGGCACTATCGCTATCGCATCGTCAACCGCCGCTCCAATCTCGCGCTCGAGGTCGGCCGCGTCTGGCGCGTGCCGCAGCGGCTCGACTCGGACGCGATGCACGCGGCGGCCCAGCGGCTGATCGGCAAGCATGATTTCACGACTTTCCGCGACACGGAATGTCAGGCAAAATCGCCGGAGAAGACGCTCGATCAGCTCGACGTCGTCAGGGACGGCGATGCCATCACCATCCTCACCTCCGCACGCTCCTATCTGCACAGCCAGGTGCGCTCGATGGTTGGCTCGCTGGTGTGGGTCGGGCAGGGCCGCTGGAGCGCCGATGATCTCGCCGCCGCGCTCGCCGCGCGCAATCGCGCCGCCTGTGGCGTCGTCGCCCCGCCGGAAGGCCTCTATCTCATGAAGGTCGACTATTGAGATCGTTCTGCAGTGGAACCCGCGAATCGCTACTAGCTGCCAATGATTGTCCTAATGAGTAGTCGTTTCGGGAGTAAGGAACAGGATTCATTAACTCCAAATTGAAGCCCTCGCTGCTATCCGGACCTCAGGCTGCTGTCCAGCGAGGTCGATCGTGCGCATTCGTCAAGTCTTCCTGCTCTCTTTGCTGCTCGGGGCCGTCATCGGCCTGCTCGCAACCATGTTGTTCGCCTGGCAGCAGTTGACCTCGCTGCAGGCCGCGAGGACGGCAGGCCGTGATACCCAGCTGCTGGCCGCCATGCTGCGGCTGCCGGAAAAGCTGAACCTCGAGCGCGCCATGGTCAATCCGCGCCTGGCATCGCCGAATCCGGCGACGGCCGATGAGCTGGCCGCGCTGCAGAAGATACTTCAAGGCTCTGACGACGCCTTCGCCAAGGCGCGCAGCCTGGCGCTGCTGAGTGAAGACACCGCCGCGCTGGACTCGATCCAACAGAAATTGCGTGCGACGCGCGGGGCCGCTCTCGATGCCGTCGCGCAGGCCAAGGCGGCGCGATCCGAAGCAATCGTCCGTGATTACGTGCCGCAGATGTTCACGATCCAGGAAACGACCGGCAGCCATGTCGACGTGATCGTGCGCCGGATCAATGCGGCCAATCCCGCGGTAGGCCAAGCGGCGCGTCTCGCGGTGATCGGCTGGGATTTGCGCGACTGGGCCGGTCGCGCCACGACGACGTTCGTTCGCATGATCGCGACCAAGCAGCCGATGGCGGGTGAACCGGCCGAGGCGCTCGCGACGTTCAAGGGACGCATCGAGCGCATCTGGACGACGGCCAAGCTCGCTGCCGCAGAGATCAACCAGAAGCCGATCTTCGCGGCCCTGACCGAGGTCGAGAATGGCTATTGGGCCCGCGGTGGCGAGTTCTATTCGTCGCAGGTGGTGCCGAACCGGGGCAAGGTGCTCGAGCTCGATCCCGACCAGTTCCTGCGGTCCGTATTCCCGATCCTCGATACGATCCTGCCGCTGCGGGATGCAGCCCTCGCCGAGGCGCTGAGCCAGAGCGAGGTCGCGATTGCCGAGTCGCAGACCCGTTTTGCCCTGGCGCTGGTCCTGTTGCTGATCAACGTCGCGGCCGCCGCACTGGGGACGGTCTGGTTCAATGCCCGCGTGATCAAGCCGCTGTCGAATCTGACCGAGATGATCCGTCGGATCGCCGGTGGCGAGCGCAGCGTCGAGATCGGATATGGCGATCGGACCGACGAGATCGGCACGCTCGCCAACGCCATCGGTGTTCTGCAGGAGAAATCGGCGGAGGCCGACCGGCTGTCGCTGCAGGGCGCCGATGCCGAGGCCCGGCGCGACGCCCGCCGGCAGAAGATCGAGGCGCTCACGCGCCGCTTCGGCGAGGTCATCGACACGCTGTGTGGCCGGCTGAGCGATGCCGCGAGCGGCCTGAAGCAATCGGCCGAGACGCTCGACGGCTCGGCCAGCACCACCGCGTCCCGTGCCACCGCCGTGGCCGAAGCGGCGGCGCAGGCGACCTCTGGCGTCAATACGGTGGCGGCTGCCTCCGAGGAGCTGGACGCGTCGATGAAGGAGATCACCCGACAGATCGCGGAAGCCGCGTCGGAATCCTCGAACGCGACCAGCCAGGCGCTCGATACCACCGACAAGGTCCGGACGCTCGCCGGCAGCGCCACGCGCATCGGCGACGTCGTGCAGCTGATCCGCGCCATCGCCTCGCAGACCAATCTGCTCGCGCTCAACGCCACGATCGAATCCGCGCGTGCGGGTGAGGCGGGCAAGGGGTTTGCCGTGGTCGCGTCAGAGGTGAAGAGTCTCGCATCCCAGACCAGCAAGGCCACCGAGGAGATCGAAAGCCAGATCGCCGCGATCCAGAACGAGACCGGCAGCACGGTGGCCGCGATCGAGAAGATCGCCGCCGTCGTCAACACCATCAGCGGCGTCACCGGTGCGGTGGCGAGCGCGGTGGCCGAGCAGAGCGCCACGACCCGCGAGATCGCCCGCAGTGTGCAGCAGACCGCGAGCGGCACCAACGACGTCTCGTCGTCGATCGCGCTGGTCAGCGCGGCCGCCGCGGACACCCGCGGATCGGCGCGCTCGCTGCTCGACTCCGCGGCGAGCCTTGCCGGCCAGGCCACCGACCTGCGTCGCGAGGTCGATCAGTTCCTGGCGGAGGTGAAGGCCGCCTGATCAGGATCAGGCGCGCCGCTCAGGCGAAATATCTTTCGAGAATGCCGCGATAGATCTTCGTCAGGGTCGCGATGTCGGCGACCGAGGCGCGCTCGTCGATCTGGTGCATGGTCTGGCCGACCAGGCCGAACTCGATCACCGGGCAGTAGCTCGATATGAAGCGCGCGTCCGAGGTGCCGCCGGTGGTCGACAGCTCCGGCTTGCGCCCCGTCACGCTCTCGATCGCGGCGACGGCGAGCTCGGTGAACGGTCCGGGCTTGGTCAGGAACACGTTGGAGTTCGACGGCAGCCAGTCGATGTGGGCGCGGATGCGGTTGCCACAGGCCTTGGCGAGCCGCTCTTCCACCAGCGCGCGCAGCGTCTCCTGCGTATGGCAGTCATTGTAGCGGATGTTGAACTTCGCCCGCGCCAGGCCCGGGATGACGTTGGTTGCGGTGTTGCCGACATCGACGGTGGTGAATTCGAGATTCGACGGCTGGAACTGCGCGCTGCCATGATCGAGCGGCTCGTCCGACAGTGCGACGATCAGGCGCGAGATGTCCGGCACCGGGTTGGAGGCACGGTGCGGATAGGCGACGTGGCCCTGCTTGCCCTCGACGATCAGGGTGCCCGACTGCGAGCCGCGGCGGCCGATCTTGATGCAGTCGCCCATGACCTCTTGATTGGACGGTTCGCCGAGCACGCAATGGTCGAACCGCTCGCCGCGCTCGGCCGCCCACTGCAACAGCTTGATGGTGCCGTTGACCGAGACGTCCTCTTCGTCGCCAGTGATCAGGAACGAGATCGAGCCTTTTGGCTGTCCGCCGTGATCGCGTAGATAGTCGAGCACGGCCGCAACGCTGCAGGCGATGCCGCCCTTCATGTCGACGGCGCCGCGGCCATAGATGTAGCCGTCCTTCACCTCGCCGGAGAACGCGCCAAGGCTCCACGCCGCTTCATCGCCGGGCGGCACCACGTCGGTGTGGCCGGCGAAGGTGATGTGCGGCCCCTCGGTGCCGATACGGGCGTAGAGATTGTCGATGTCGGCCGTGCCTGCTTCCGAGAAGGTCACGCGATGGGTCGTGAAGCCGGCCTGTTTCAGCAGGGCCTCGAGCACGCCGAGCGCCCCGGCATCGGCGGGGGTCACTGAGGGACAGCGGATCAGGTCGCGGGTGATGGCGAGGGCATCGGTCATGCCCTCGCTTAACATGGGCGTTCGGGCGGCGGCTAGTGCGGCCGCCCGAGCGCGGACGATCAGTCGCGCAAGAGCTCGTTGATCGAGGTCTTGGAGCGGGTGCGCTCGTCGACCCGCTTGACGATGACGGCGCAGGCGGTGGAGGGGCCGATCTGGCCGTTCTTCATCGGCTTGCCCGGCAGTGCGCCCGGCACAACGACGGCGTATTCCGGCACCTCGCCGACGAACACCTCGCCGGTCTCGCGGTCGACGATCTTGGTCGACGCGCCCAGGAACACGCCCATCGACAGCACCGCACCCTTGCGCACGACCACGCCCTCGGCAACCTCCGATCGCGCGCCGATGAAGCAGTCATCCTCGATGATCACAGGACCGGCCTGCAGCGGCTCCAGCACGCCGCCGATGCCGACGCCGCCGGAGATGTGCACACGCTTGCCGATCTGGGCGCAGGAGCCGACCGTCGACCAGGTGTCGACCATGGTGGCTTCGTCGACATAGGCGCCGAGATTGACGAAGGACGGCATCAGCACGACGTTCTTAGCGATGTAGGCCGAGCGGCGCACGATCGCGCCGGGCACGGCGCGGAAGCCGGCATCGCGAAAACGGTTCTCGCCCCAGCCTTCGAACTTCGACGGCACCTTGTCCCACCACGACGCCTGGCCAGGGCCGCCTGGGATCACGCTCATGTCGTTGAGGCGGAACGACAGCAGCACGGCCTTCTTGAGCCACTGGTTGACGCTCCACTTGCCGTCCGATCCGCGCTCGGCGACGCGCGCCTCGCCCTTGTCGAGCAGCTCCAGCGCGCTCTCCACGGCGTCGCGGACCTCGCCCTTGGTCGTGGTCGAGACGCCGTCACGGGCATCGAAGGCGCTGTTGATGGTGGATTCCAGGGCGGACAGTGACATCGGTCGATCCTCGCTTGGTCCCTGGGCAGAAAGCCGGGGACGGCCGTGTACGAGCATGGTGGGCAGGGCGGCTTTTTCGGGATTTGGACCCGGAGAGTCAAGGACGCATCGGTGGCGTGGCCGTCCGCGCGGGAGGTGCAGCTTATCGCGCTCCGTCATTCCGGGATGGTCCGAAGGACCAGACCCGAAATCTCGAGATTCCGGGTTCGATGCATCGCATCGCCCCGGAATGACAGTTCAATGCGTGGCGGGTTTCACCCCGCCAGCCGCTGCAAGAATCCGGTCAGATCGTCCGTGACATGATCGACATGCGGGTCGTCGCGACCCGCCAGCTCCCAGTCCTCGCGCACCACCTCCTTGGTGCCGTCCGGCACCACGAGCACCGTGGTCATGCCGAGGTCGTGCGGCACCACGAGGTTGCGGGAAAGGTCCTCGAACATCGCCGCCCGTGTCGGATCGACGGCATGCAGCTTGAGGAATTTGTCGTAGGTCTCGCGCGCCGGCTTCGGCGTCAGCTCGGCCGCGATGATGTCGAACACGCCATGGAAATGCCCGGCAATGTCGAGCCGCGCCAGCACGGCATCGACATGGTCGACCGAGCCGTTGGTCAGGATCAGCTTGCGTCCGGGCAGCTTCTCGATCGCCGCGCCCATCGCCGGATTCGGCTCCAGCGGCGAGTGGTCGATCTTGTGCACATAGGCCAGGAAGTCGTCGGCGTGTACGCCGTGCTCGGTCATCATGCCGCGCATCGTCGTGCCATAGCGGCGGTAGTAGTCCTTCTGGATCCGGCGCGCCTCATCCGCGTCGACCTTGAGCCAGTTGGAGACGAACTCGCCGATCCGCGCATCGACCTGCTGCCACAGATTGACGTGATGCGGATATAGCGTGTTGTCGAGATCGAACACCCAGGTGTCGACGTGATCGAAGGCGCGGGGGGATTCTGTCATGTGGGCGTCGGTCCATCCTGCCTTCGGTCATCATGCCCGGCTAGGGCGGCATATTCCGCTGTCGTTCCGGCGAACGCCGGGACCCATACCGCGGAAGCTATCTTGCGGCATGATGGCTGATGCCGATGGCCCAAACCTCGGCCGGTGGTTATGGATCCCGGCGTTCGCCGGGATGACAGCTGTGGGTGTGGTGGCAACGTGGGCAACATCGATATGCCTATCAAGGCAGTGCAAATCGCAGCGTCTTGCCGCCGCGGGTGATGTCGACGGCGGTGAAGCCGGTGGCGGTGAAGCCGCGGCTCGGACAGTCGCCCTGCTCGGATGTCTCGAACTTGTTCTCGCGGGTGCAGAGCTGCACCAGCCCGCCCCAGTTCAGCGGCTTGTTCTTCACTTTGATGGTGCGGTTCTCATCGTCGACCGCTTCGGCGAAGCTGTAGACCTTCTTCGGCTGTCCGGTGATGTCCGGATGCAGGCATTTGCCGGCATCGATCCGGTACCAGCCGCGGCTGACCACGGTGCGGCCGTCGTCCGTCGCCACCGCCGCCATCACCTTGTGCGGTGTGTCGTTGCACCAGGTCAGCCCGGTGGGTGAGGGCGTCTGCACGGCGTCCACCATCGTGGCAAAGAACGTCGGCTGCGACACGACATCGGACCCAAGCCCGCGGCTTTTCAGGAACGCAGCGAGCGCCGCTTGCGTCTTCGGCCCCTCGACGCCGTCGATCGGCGAGGCGTCATAGCCGGCGATGCCGAGCAGCCGCTGGATGCCGGCGAGCCGCGCCTGCTCGTCGTCATATTCGGCGCTCTCGGCGAGGTAGGCGATCAGGGTGCCGTCGTCGGTCTTGCTCGGTGTCACCTGCGTGAACGCTGCCGGCGTCTGCCCGGTGCGGCACTGGCGGGCGGCTGCGATGACGAAATTGTCCGGCGCCACGCATAGCTGGTCGTTGCCATTCTCGGCGAGCGGCGAAGCGCCGTAGAGGCTCAACGCGCGCGCATGCAGCAGGATGCGGTCGGCGGTCATGGTCCCCTGCAGCACCACACGGCAGGTCGCCGGATCGAGCCGGAACCAGCCGCGCGTCGCGGTCGCTGCTTTCTCGTCGATGCCGATCGCGGCCTCGACGACATAGCTCATGCGGTTGCATAGCTTGAGGTCGGCGAGGGCGGGGGTGATGGTGGTGAGGAGAGGAAGAAGTAAAGCGGATAGAGCGAGAGCGATGCGAGTTTTGGTGGACGTTTTATCCGCGGATATTTCCGTAGCGTCATGGCCGGGCTTGACCCGGCCATCCACGTCTTTGCAACCACCGGAAAGGAAATCGTGGAAGCCCGGGCCTTCGCCGCGCCGAAGCGGCTTCGGCCGCGCAGGCGGGTCAAGCCCGGGTACGACGAGTCCTGACTGCGTGGCGACCGTGTCCATCACTTATGAATCAGTGTGCCCGTGCCTTGGTTGGTGAACAGCTCGAGCAGCACGGCGTGCTGCACCTTGCCGTCCAGGATGACGACGCCCTGCACGCCCTGCTCGAGTGCGTAGATGCAGGTCTCGACCTTCGGGATCATGCCGCCGGAGATGGTGCCATCGGCGATCAGCTTGCGCGCGTCCTTCACCGACAATTCCGGGATCAGCTTCTTCGACTTGTCGAGCACGCCGGGCACGTCGGTGAGCAGCAAGAGGCGCTTGGCCTTCAGCGTACCGGCCACAGCCCCGGCGAACGTATCGGCATTCACGTTGAAGGTCTGGCCTTCCTTCGAGGTCGCCAGCGGCGCGAGGATCGGGATCAGCTCGTAGCCGATCAGCTGATTCAGCAGCGTCAGATCGACCTTGTCCGGCTCGCCGACGAAGCCGAGATCGACCACCTTCTCGATGTGACTGTCGGGATCGACCATGGTGCGGGTCGCCTTGACCGCGCGCACCATGTTGCCGTCCTTGCCGCACAGCCCGACGGCCTTGCCGCCGGCCTCGTTGATGTAGCCGACCAGCTGCTTGTTGATGGAGCCGGCCAGCACCATCTCGACGATCTCGATGGTTGCGGCATCGGTGATGCGCAGGCCGGCGGCGAATTCGGAGACGATGCCGAGGCGCTTGAGCATGGTCGCGATCTGCGGTCCGCCGCCGTGCACCACCACCGGATTGATGGCGGTCTGCTCGAGCAGCACGATGTCGCGCGCGAACGCTTTCGCGGTGTCCTCGTCACCCATGGCGTGGCCGCCATATTTGATGACGATGGTCTCGTCGTCATACTCCTGCATGTGCGGGAGCGCTTCGGACAGGATGCGGGCCTGATCGAGCGGGCTGATGGTGGTCGCGTCGGTCATGTCTGGGAGGTCTCGGCTGTCGGGGGCGTCGCGCCGCGTTCTAGCCGATTGCCGCCCGCGGCGCAAAGCGCCGGATCACGCCCGCCGCGGCCACAGCGCGCAGACCGCGAGTGCGAGCCAGCTCGCGATCTGCAAGCTACCGCCGATCGGCGCCGCGAACGGAAACAGCCGATCGCCGGTGAACTGCCGCATCAGGAGGTCGCCGGCGAACAGGGCCGGGCCGAGCACGAAGCCGATCGCCGTGATCAGGCCGATGCGCCGATGAACCACGCCGCGCTCTGCCAGCGCGATGGTGCCGAGCAGGGCGCAGGCGTGGAACAGCAGCATGGTGGAGGCGGTCGCGAGCCGCGATGCGTCAGGCTCGTGCGCGGCCTTGGCCGCCAGCGCGACGCCGGCGGCGCCCATCAGCCCGGCCATCGCGACCAGGATTCGCCACGGCGTCATCATGTGCTCCGCTCTTCCAGCAGCCGCACCATGGCGGCACGCAGCTCCGGCATGCCGGCGCCGGATCGTGACGACGTCGCCAGCACCTGAGGAAACGCCGCCGGATGCTTGGCGAGCGCGGCCTCGGTCTCGGCGATCCGGCTTGCGAGCTCAGCCGGCTTGATCTGGTCGGCCTTGGTCAGGACGAGCTGATAGCTGACGGCGGACCTGTCGAGCGTTTTGAGAATCTCCTGATCGACCTCCTTCAGCCCATGACGGGCATCGATCAGCACATAGACGCGGGCGAGCGAGGCGCGGCCGAGCAGGAATTTGTGGATCAGCTCGGTCCAGGACGCGACCTTGGTCTTCGCCGCGGCGGCATATCCATAGCCGGGCATGTCGACCAGCCGCAGCGGCGCATGCTCGGGCCCCTCGAAGAAGATCAGCTCCTGGGTGCGGCCCGGCGTATGCGAGGTGCGCGCCAGCGCGTTCTGGCCGGTCAGTGCGTTGATCAGGCTGGACTTGCCGACATTGGAGCGGCCGGCGAAGGCGACTTCGAGGCTTCCCATCGGCGGCAGGCTCTCGATCGAGGGCGAGGCGTGGGTGAAGCGCCACGATTGAGCGAACAGCTTGCGGCCTTTTTCGATCAGGCGCTCGTCAGTGTCGTGGCTGGTGGTCATGACAAGGCCTCGCTCTTCGTCATGCCCGGGCCTGACCCGGGCATCCACGCCCATTGCGCGGGATATCAAAACGTGGATGGCCGGGACAAGCCCGGCCATGACGGTAGATGGTTTGTTGCTTCAGCGGCTCACGCCGCCTTACTCGTCACGCCGCTTTTTTTTTGAACGTGCCGCGGATGTTGTCGAACAGCTCCACCTTCACGCCGTTGCGGCGCATGATGAAGCCCTGCTGCAACACCGACAGCGTGTTGTTCCAGGCCCAATAGATCACGAGGCCGGCCGGGAAGCCCGCGAGCATGAAGGTGAAGATCAGCGGCATCCAGTTGAAGATCATCGCCTGCGTCGGATCCGGCGGCGTCGGGTTCAGCTTCATCTGGAACCACATCGTGATGCCCATGATGATCGGCCAGATGCCGAGCGCCAGGTAGTGGCCGAACAGCGGCAGCTGGGTCGGGTCGAACGGGATCAGGCCGAACAGCGTGAACAGATTGGTCGGATCCGGCGCCGACAGGTCCTTGATCCAGCCATAGAACGGCGCATGCCGCATCTCGATGGTGACGAACAGCACCTTGTAGAGCGAGAAGAACACCGGGATCTGCAGCACGACCGGAAGACAGCCGGCGACCGGGTTGATCTTCTCCTTCTTGTAGATCTCCATCATCTCCTGCTGCTGCTTCATCCGGTCGTCCGGATAGCGCTCCTTGAGCGCCTGGAGCTGCGGCTGGATCGCCTTCATCTTCGCCATCGAGGCGTAGGACTTGTTGGCGAGCGGGAAGAACAGGAGCTTCACCAGCACCGTCACCAGCAGGATCGAGATGCCGAAATTGCCGAAGAAGCGGAAGAAGAAATCCAGCGCCAGGAACATCGGCTTGGTCAGGAAGTAGAACCAGCCCCAGTCGATCAGGAGATCGAAATGGTTCAGCCCGAGCTGCTGGTTGTAGCCGCCGAGGCCGCCGATCGGGAAGTTGATGCCGACGACGCCGGCCTCCTTGGCGCCGGCGAACAGCCGCGTGGAGACGCTGGCCGAGCCGCCGGCCGGTACCGTCTGCGGGGTCTCGACATAGTCCGTCTGGTAGCGATGCTGGTTGTCGACCAGCTTCGACGAATAGTTCGCCTGCAGGCGGGCATCCGTCATCGGCAGCAGCGCGGCCGCCCAATATTTGTCGGTGATGCCGAGCCAGCCATTGGTGACGTCGAACTTCGCCGCCTTCTCGTCGTCCATCTTCTTGTAGGTGAATTCCTGCAGGCCCTTTTCGCCGAGATAGCCGATCAGGCCTTCATGCAGGATGTAATAGCCCGAGACTTGCGGCGTGCCATGACGCGAGATCAGGCCGTAGGGATACAGCGTCACCGGCGCATTGCCGGCGTTGGTGACGTCGTCCTTGATGGTGAAGAGATAGTGGTCGTCCACGGAAATGGTGCGCTGGAAGGTCAGGCCGTCGCCGTTGGTGAAGGTCAGCTTCACCGGGGTCGAGGGCGTCAGCGCGTTGGAGCCGTCCTGCTGCCACATCGTGCTCTGGTCCGGCACCTGCACCTTGGCGCCGGCGGCGTTGACCCAGCCGAACTCGGCGTAATAGGGCTCGGCGGTGTTGGACGGCGAGAACAGCACGATCGCCGGCGATTTCGGATCGACCGTCTCGCGGTACTTCACGAAAGCCAGATCGTCGATGCGCGCGCCCTTCAGCGAGATGCTGCCGGTCAGCCGCGGCGTGTCGATCTTGACGCGCGGGGTGGCGGCGATGGCGGTGTCGCGCGGCATCACGCCTGTGCTGATCACGGCCCCGCCCGGTGCGCTCGGGCTGCCGGTTGCGGAAGCGCCCGGCTGCGGGGTGGCAGACGGAGCGGTGCTGTCGGGCTGCGTTGCCGGCGCCTGCTTCTTGGCGAGCTCGGCCTGCAGTTGGGCCTGCGCGCGCTGCTTCTCCATCTGCGGTCCGTTGTAGAAGACCTGCCACAGGATCAGCACGAGGCCGGACAGAATGACGGCGAGGATGGTGTTGCGATTGTCGGTCATCGTTTTCTTATCGTCTCGTCGTTCAATCCGGTTTGCGGGAATGCGCGTCCGGTGCGGGAGCGTTTGGCTGATCCGCATCCGACGGCTTGCGCGGCTGCGGCTTGGCCTGCGGCCGGTCGAGGCGGCGGAGCGTCGCCTGGAGGTCGGCGAGCATGGTCGAGAAGTCGCGTGACAGGGCATCCCGCCGGCCGACCAGCACGTAATCACTGTGCGGCCGCATCGACAGGGGATCGAGCCGTTTCACAAGCTCGCGCAACCGCCGACGGATGCGATTACGCTCCGTGGCGGTGCCATTCTTCTTGGTGACGGTAAAGCCGATCCGGATCGGGCCCTGGTCCGGCCGTTCCCGGCGCTGGACCCCGAAGGCAGGGCTGTTCGCCCGCACGCCATCGGCAACGGCGAGGAAGTCCGCCCGCTGCCGCAGCCGATCCATGATGGAAATCTCCGGGACAGACGCCCTGGCTTCAGGCGCTGAGACGCTTGCGGCCCCGGGCGCGACGCGCGGCAAGGACCTTGCGGCCGCCGGTGGTGGCGAGACGGGCGCGGAAGCCGTGACGGCGCTTGCGCACCAGTTTGCTGGGTTGATAAGTCCGCTTCACGGGTCGTTCTCCGCTGCCGGGCAATTTGCCAGTTGACAACTTGCCTGCTTGAAATGTCGATTGATGTCCGGTGATGCTTCCGGGCCCGAAATGGACCGCTGCCGGCCCTGAAATCGAGCCGCTCCCGGGCGGGCCGGGTCATCGCGGACGGTTGGCGCGGCTTATAAGGGAGCGTCCCGCCTTCGTCAATCGCGGCAAGGCGTCCTAGGCGGTGCAGGCGATCGACGGCGCCGTGATCTCGTAAAGACCTTCGTCACCGGGTCGGCATGGCGAATGAGACGAAGCAAGACGAGAACGCAAGACCCTGGGCGCAGGACGAGGGCAAGAATAGCCTCCGCACGGCGGGGTTGAAGACGTCAGAGGTCGTGCAGTTTTGGGTTCCATTATGAACGATTTGGAAACCGGAACATGAGCGATCCGTAATTTGACCGGACTCCGGTGCAGTCCCATCTTGCGGTCCCGTAAGGGTGGGGGTGTCTCTTACAAGGGCGATACGTGACCGAGAGCGACAACCAGCCAATCCTGGAGCGCCTGCGACCGAAAAGGTCGCGCCGGCTCGGCTTGTCTGGAAAGCTGCTGCTGTTGACCATTCCGCTGGTGATGATCGCGGAGGTGCTGATCTACGTGCCGGCGATCGCCAATTTCTGGACCAACCGGCTCAACGATCGCCTGGCGGCCGCCAATACCGCTGCGCTGGTGCTTGATGCCGCGCCGTCCGGCATGGTGCCGGATTCGCTGGCGCGGCAGATCCTCACCTCCATCAACGCGCGCGGCGTCGCCATCAAGATGGGCCAGCAGCGCCGCCTGCTCGCCAGCGCCGACCTGCCCGCCTCGATCGACCACGACTTCGACATGCGCGACATGACGGTGTGGTCGTCGATCGTGAACTCGCTGACGATGATGACGGAGACCGGCGATCACACCATGCGCGTGATCGGGCCGTCGCCGGGCCGCGCCCAGTTCATCGAGGTCGTGACCGACGAGAAGCCGTTGCGCAAGGCGATGTATCGCTTCTCGCGCAATCTGCTCGGCGTGTCGCTGCTGCTGGCGGTGCTGACCGCGGCGCTGGTCTATCTTGCTCTGCATTTCCTGTTCGTGCGGCCAATGCGGCGCCTCACCGCGAGCCTCGTCGGCTTCCACGAAAATCCGGAGAGCGTGGCGCGAATCATCGTGCCGAGCCAGCGTTCCGACGAGATCGGCGTCGCCGAGCGTGAGCTCGCCGACATGCAGCGCGACCTCGTCTCGATGCTGCATCAGAAGAGCCGGCTCGCCGCCCTCGGCCTCGCCGTGTCCAAGATCAACCATGACCTCCGCAACCTGCTGGCCTCGTCGCAACTGCTGTCGGACCAGCTCGCCAGCGTTCCCGATCCGCGGGTGCAGCGCTTCGCGCCGAAGCTGATGCGCTCGCTGGAGCGCGCCATCGCGTTCTGCCAGTCGACGCTGTCCTACGGCAAGGTGCAGGAGCCGGCGCCGGACCGCCGCATGGTGGCGGTCGAGCAGGTGGTGGCGGAGGTGCGGGAGACCGCTGGCCTGTCGCCGGATGCCTCGATCACGTGGATCGCGGCGATCGAGCGCGGGCTGAAGATCGATGCTGATCCGGACCAGCTGTTCCGCGTGCTGCTCAACCTGGTGCGCAATGCCGCCCAGGCCTTGGACAGCCTCGCGGCGGATGCCGGCGTGCGCCAGATCCGCATCACCGGCCGCCGCGAGGGCGGGGTGGCGATCCTGGAGGTCTCGGACACGGGTCCCGGCGTCCCGGCGAAGGTGCGAGAGCACCTGTTCGAGGCCTTCCGTGGTGCCGGTCGTCCGGGCGGCTCGGGGCTGGGCCTTGCGATCGCGGCCGAGCTGGTCCGGGCCCATGATGGCGACATCCAGCTGGTCGAAGGGACCCTGGGGGCCACCTTCCGAATCACGATTCCCGACCGCCCTGTCGAGCTGCAGACCTTCTGGACCGAGCGCGCCAGCGCCTGAACCGGACCGGCCTCACCTGCCATTCCGGGGCGATGCCGCAGGCGTCGAGCCCGGAACTCCGGGCGTGCCGGAACGAAGCCCGTCCGCTCCGGCCCTACCGAACCGCGCCAGCGCGTCTGCGGAAAAATGGTCGCAAATTGTCCCGCTCCAGCCTTGCCAAGCGGTCTCCGAGCCGTTAGTCAGAGGCCCTTCGCGAGGCCTGCCGGCATTTGCCGCCCCGGCCTTCCGGGATCCGGCCCCTGGCCCGGAGCCTGCCAAACGCGAAAAACGCGCCCGTAGCTCAGCTGGATAGAGCATCAGACTACGAATCTGAGGGTCGGACGTTCGAATCGTTCCGGGCGCGCCATTTAAATCAATGACTTAGCTAAAGTCACCGTTTGAGATTTGAAAACTAAAACGGTTTTGGTGTGCGACATGCATGCTTGTGGACGGTGCCGCTCCTGGCAAAGGATTGCATCCAGATCGGAGAATTAACGGGAGTTCGAATTCCACTCTCTCCGCCAGTGCCTCTGAGGTCCTATAAATCATCGAAGCCGTCGAGATGGCTATGGCGTGGCCGAAGCCACGCGTTCGAGAAGAGCCAATAGCCCGCGGAGAATTTCGAGCGGAGCGGGCGGGCACCCCGGGACATGCAGATCGACCGGCACGACCTCTCCCACGCCCCCCACCACGGCATAGCTGCCGGCGAAGCACCCGCCGTCGCGGGCGCAGTCGCCCACGGCCACGACCCACTTCGGATTTGGCGTTGCGTTGTAGGTCCGCTCCAGCGCCATGCGCATGTTCTTCGTCACCGGCCCAGTCACCAGCAGCACGTCCGCGTGGCGCGGTGAGGCGACGAAGCGGAGGCCGAAGCGTTCGAGATCGTAATAGGCGTTGTTGAGCGCATGAATTTCCAGCTCGCAGCCGTTGCAGGAGCCGGCGTCGACCTCGCGGATCGACAGCGACCGGCCAAGGCGCCGGCGGGCCGCCCGCTCCAGCGCAGCGCCCACTTCTGCAAGTGCCCGGTCGTCGGCCGACGGCGCCGGCTCCGTCAACGGCATCTGCACGAGACTCTGGAACAGCAGCTTTCTCATCTGGATGGACGTCCCTAGAGGTCGTGGCCCGAGTAGGAGCAGTTGAACGATTTGTTGCAGAGCGGGAAATCGGCAACGATGTTGTCTTGGATCGCGGCCTCCAGCAGCGGCCATTGGAACCAGGAAGGGTCACGCAGATGGCAGTGCGCAATGCTGTTGTCGGCATTGAGCCTGAGCCAGACCAGGATGTCGCCGCGAAAACCCTCCACCAGCGCCATGCCCTCGCGAACCTCGCCGGCCATGGGCAGATCGATCCGCAACTCGCCCTGCGGCATCCGCTCCAGCAATTGGGTGACGAGCCCTAGACTCTGCTCGATCTCGCGAAGGCGAATCCACACCCGCGCGTTGACGTCGCCGGCCTCAAGCACAGGAATCTCGAAGGCGAGCTTGTCATAGGGCGCGTAGGCAAGATGCTTGCGCGCGTCGAAGGCGCGGCCCGATGCGCGGCCGATGAAGCCGCCGGGCGCGTATTGACGGGCGAGATCGGCCTTCACCGTGCCCGTGGTGACGGTGCGATCCTGGAGCGAGGCCGTGTTGTCGTAGAGTTCGACCAGGGCCGGGAAGCGTGCCTGGATATCGCTCACCAGCGATCGGATCGCCTGGATGCCACCCTGGTTGATATCGGTCGCAACGCCGCCGGGCAGGATCAAGTCGCGCATCAGGCGGTGCCCGAAAACATTGCCCGCGCCGCGCAGCACCTTCTCGCGCAACACGCCGCAATGGGCCAGCATCAGGGCGAAGGAAGCATCGTTGCAGATTGCGCCGAAATCGCCGAGATGATTGGCGAGACGTTCCAGCTCCGCCATCAGCGCGCGCAGATGGTGCGCACGCAGCGGAACTTCCACCCCCAACGCGGCCTCCACCGCGCGCGCGAAGGCCAGTCCGTAGGCGACCGTGCTGTCACCGGAGGCGCGAGCTGCGAGCTTGCCCGCCTTCGCAAGGTTCGCGCCCGCAATCAGGCCTTCGATACCCTTGTGCACATAGCCGAGCCGAGGCTCTAACCGCACAACGGTCTCGCCGTTGGCTGTGAAGCGGAAGTGGCCGGGCTCGATGATGCCGGCATGGACCGGGCCGACCGGAATCTGATGCAGGCCGTCGCCTTCGACGGGAAGGAACGCATAGGTCTTGTCGATCGGCGTCGGCTCGGGCTTCGCAGCGAGCGGATGCCGCAGGTCCCAATTGCCGTGGTCGAGCCAGGCGCGCGGGTCCGGCAGGCCCTGCGGCTCCAGGCCGCGGAGATCGCGGATGGTCCGTTCCAGCCGAAGTGCCGGTGGGTGGTGCAGACCGACCGACGGATAGCGGCGGGTCGGGCAATCGAGCGTGACGATGCCGACCACAGTCTTCGGCGCATCGAGCAGCGCCATGTGAACGCGATCCGCCTCGCCCCAAAGGCCGAGCAGTTCCCAGTCGGCGCCGGCAAGTCCCGCGATCGCCTCGTTCCAGGTCGCGACGCCGACGACGGCGCGCGGCCAGGGACAGGGGCTCGATGCAAGCTCGCCTTGGCGCAGGAGTTCGTCGAGGCCCATTGCGATCACCCCAGAATATCGGCGACGTGCCGGAACCACGTGACGAGCGTGGGCGGGAGGAAGATTCCGGCGATCAGCACGAGACCGAAATGCACGATCATCGGCATGTAGGAGGCATCCGATGGTGCAGTGCTTCCGGTCGGCACGCCAAAGGCGATACCGTTGAGATGATAGAACAGCGCGCCGAGCGCGAGCAGGATGCCGAACACGAGCGGGATGGCAAGCAGTGGCTCGCGCGCGAAGGTCGAGGTCACGACCAGGAATTCGCTCATGAAGACGCCGAACGGCGGCAATCCGGCGATGGCCACGACACCGATCACGAGGCTCCAGCCGAGCGCCGGATGGGTCGCGGTCAGGCCGCGGATATCGGCGATCTTCTGCGTGTCCTTGATCTGCGCGACATGGCCAACGGCAAAGAAGATTCCCGACTTGGTAAGGCTGTGCATCACCATGTGCAGCAGCCCCGCAAAATTGGCGACCGGGCCGCCCATCCCGAAGGCAAAGGTGATGATCCCCATGTGCTCGATCGAGGAATAGGCGAACAGGCGTTTGATGTCGCGCCGCCGGTAGAGCATGAAGGCGGCGAACACCAGCGACACCAGACCGAGTGTCACCATCAGGGGTCCAGGAGCCACCGCGCTCGGATTGGCTGCCAGCACGATCTTGAAACGAAGCACTGCGTAGAGTGCGACGTTGAGCAGGAGGCCGGACAACACCGCGGAGATCGGCGTCGGCCCTTCCGCATGCGCATCCGGCAGCCAGGCGTGCAGCGGCGCCAACCCCACCTTGGTGCCGTAGCCGAGCAGCAGGAATATGAAGGCGACGTTGATCAGCGCCGGATCGAACTGCGAGGCATGCGCGACCAGCACCGTCCAGACCATGCCGTTGATGCCTTCGCCCACCACGGGGAGCGCAGCCATGTAGACCAGGATGGTACCGAACAGCGCGAGCCCGATGCCGACGCTGCCGAGAATGAAATATTTCCAGGCGGCTTCGAGCGCTTCATGGGTGCGGTAGATGCCGACCATCAGCACGGTCGTCAGCGTCGCCAGTTCGATGCCGACCCACATCAAGCCGATATTGTTGGCGGTCAGCGCGAGATTCATCCCGCCCATCATGACCTGGAACATGGCGTGGTAGAAACGCAAGTATGCAGGCGTCAGCCGCCCGGTCGCCAGCTCGTGGCCGATATAGCTTGCCGAAAACACGCTGGTGGTGAAGCCGACGAAGGTATTGAGCACGATGAACGCGATGTTGAGTTCATCGACGAACAGGTAAGAGCCGGGCTGGATGTGATCGGCGAAGAACATCGAGAGCGAGGCCGCGAAGGTCAACCCCGACGCCAGCACGTTGAGGCGCGCGGACAGCCGATAGCCGGGAAGCAGGGCCAGCACAGCGGCCGAGACGACCGGAATGACGGTGACGAGGACGACGCCCTCGTTGGTGGACAACATCATCGGCGCTCTCCGCGAAAGCGATCCAGCGCCTGGACATCGACGGTATCGAAGCGCTCGCGGATCCGGAACAGGAAGACGCCGATCACGAAGAAGGCGATCAGGATCGAGAAGGCGACGCTGATCTCGACTACCAGCGGCATGCCGCGCGCGCCGGTGCCTGCGAGCACCAGCCCGTTTTCAAGCGACATGAAGCCGACCACCTGGCTCACGGCGTTACGCCGGCTCACCATCATCAACAGACCGAGCAGTACGACCGACAGCGCGAAGGCGAGGTCCTCGCGCGCGAGCGGATCGGCGGCGGGGGTGACCTTCAGCATGACCGTCATCGAGAGCGCGACCAGTCCCATGCCGGTCAGCATGGTCGTTCCGGAACCGATCACGGTTTCGATCTCGCGATGGATGCCGAGCCGCTGGATGATGCGATGCAGCCCGACCGGCACGACCACGGCCTTGAAGACCAGCGCGATCATGGCGGTGACATAGAGATGCGGCGCGCTCTGGACGTGGGCCTGCCAGGCGACCGACATCGCGAGCAGCACGGCCTGGAGCGCAAAGGCGTTGAGCAGGGCATAGAGCCGGTGCTGTGTGATCATCAGGAAGCTGACCAGCAACAGGCTGCCCGCCAACAGGTGCGCGACGTCGAATGTCAGTCCGTGCGCCATTGCTAGAGGCTCCTCGATACGAACAACAGCAGCGTGCCGAGCAGGCCGAGCATCA
The DNA here is from genome assembly GCF_032381555.1 of Bradyrhizobium sp. SZCCHNPS1003. Taxonomy (NCBI): domain Bacteria; kingdom Pseudomonadati; phylum Pseudomonadota; class Alphaproteobacteria; order Hyphomicrobiales; family Nitrobacteraceae; genus Bradyrhizobium; species Bradyrhizobium sp. SZCCHNPS1003. The sequence goes on along the minus strand of NZ_JAUHIU010000014.1, from coordinate 130,138 downwards.
AGGCAGCGCCGACGAAATCCGGTAGGCGGAACACCCTCATCTTCGCAATGGCGGTCTCGAACACGCCGAGCAGAAAGCCGAACACAGTGAGCTTGGCGAGATAGCCGGTGAATCCGGTCAGATGGCTTGCGGTGCTCGCGCTGGGCGCAGCCAGCGTCCACGGCACGAAGATGCAGCCGATCAGCGAGATGTAGAGCAGCAGCTTGACCGCGGCGGCGAGTTCGATCATGGCGAGGTGGCGACCTGAATATTCCAGCACCATGGCTTCATGCACCATGGTGAGTTCGAGATGGGTCGCCGGGTTGTCGACCGGAACGCGGCCGTTTTCGGCGATGGCGACGATGATCAGCCCGACCATCGCAAGGCCCAGCGAGACACGCAGGCCGACGCCCGAGGCGAACAGATCGGCCACGGCCGAGAGCTGCGTCGAGTGCGCGACCAGCGCCATGGTGAAGACGACCAGCAGCATGGCCGGCTCGGCGAGCGAGGCGATCATCATTTCCCGGCTCGCCCCGATGCCGCCGAAGGCGGTGCCGATATCCATGCCGGCGAGCGCGAGGAAAAACCGCGCGCTGGCGAGCAGCGCGATGATGGCGATGAGGTCCGCGGACCAGCTGAACAGCAAACCCTTGGCGAAGGTCGGCACCAGCGCGGCGGCGACCCAGGTCGCCGCGAAGATCAGATAGGGCGCGACGCGGAATATCCACGAGGCATTGTCCGCGACCACGACCTCCTTCTTCAGGAGCCGTAGGATATCGCGATAGGGCTGCACGATCGGCGGGCCGCGGCGGCGCTGGAGACGCGCCTTCACCTTGCGGATGAAGCCGGTCAGCAGCGGCGCCGCCAGCAGCACCAGCATCATCTGCGAGACCTGAACGAGAAGGGCGGAGATCAGCTCCATATCGCCAGCACCAGCAAGAGCAGCACGAGGGAGAGGAAGACAAGGCTGAGGTAGCGGCGGATGGTGAGGAATTGCAGTTTGTTGAGCTGGAGCGCGGCGCGTTCGACGGCGCCGGCAACCGGCTCGTAGAGCCAGTCCCACACCGGATCGGCGATCGTCAGCGTGAAGCGGGCGGCGCGTGTGTCGCCGGGCGCGGGCATGGTGACCTCTTCACTCGTGACAGGAGTCCGCGCCAGGAACACGCGGCGGATAGGCTGGGCAAAGCTCGAGCCGGAATACTGCGTCAGCGGACTGGGATCGGGAAAGCCGCAATCCCATGCCGGGCCGCGGCGGATCGCGTGCGAGGCGAAGCGGTGGATGGCCCACACCGCCAGCAGCGCGGACGTGGTGATGAAGAGAAAGACGAGCAAGCCGTTATAGGAGCTGCCGGTTTCGGCCTCCGGCACGATCGTGAGCCAGGGCCGGCTCCCCTGCGGCGTCAGCGCCGTGCCGGCAAGCTGGTGCGTGATCGGGGCGATGGCATCGATGATGAAGCCCGGAACGATGCCGGTGATCAGGCAGAGCAAGGCAAGTGTCGCCATGGCCGAGAGCGAGAAGCGGTCCACCTCCGTTGCTTGTCCCGCTTCCGTGCTGCGTGGACGGCCGAGGAAGGTGATACCGAAGGCCTTGACGAAGGTCGCGCCCGCCAGCGCTGCTGCGAGCGCGAGCAGGCCGCCTGCCGCCGGGACCATGACCTTCAGCAACCATCGCGCCAGGTCGGGACTCTGAAGCACGGCCTGGAAGGTTAGCCATTCCGATACGAAACCGTTCAGTGGCGGCAGCGCCGAGATCGCCATGCAGCCGACCAGGAACAGGAAGCTCGTCACCGGCATGCGGTGGATCAATCCGCCGAGACGATCCATGTCGCGCTCGCCGGTTGCGGTCAGCACCGCGCCGGCGCCGAAGAACAGCAGGCTCTTGAAGAGGGAATGGTTGAGCACGTGCAACAAGGCCGCCGTTATGGCCAGCGCGGCCGCCGCATTCATGCCGTCGGCTCGGAACGACAGCGCGAGGCCGAGCCCGATGAAGACGATGCCGATATTTTCTATGGTCGAATAGGCGAGCAGCCGCTTGGCGTCGTCCTGCATCAGGGCCTGCAACACGCCGAGGACTGCGCTCAGGCTGCCGATCGCGAGCAGCAGCGCGCCCGACCACCAGGGCAGGTCGCCGGCAAGATCGAACACGATGCGGATGAAGGCGTAGATCGCGACCTTCGTCATCACGCCGCTCATCAGAGCCGAAACGTGACTTGGCGCCGCCGGATGCGCAAGCGGCAGCCAGGCATGCAGCGGCACCAGCCCGGCCTTGGATCCTGCACCGATCAGGACCAGTACGAGGACCATCGCAGCCGTCAGCGGCGTTCGCACGCCATGTCTGATCGTCTCGAAGTCGTAACTGCCGCCTGGCCCGGCGAGCAGGCCGAGGGCGAGCAGGAGCGCGAGCGTGCCGAGGCTCGCCATGATCAGATACACGTAGCCGGCGCGCCTGTTCTCGGGATCGCGATGATGCGCGATTACGAGCGCCCAGGAGGCCAGTGACATGAACTCCCAGGACAACAGATAGCTGAAGGCATCGGCCGCCAGCAGGACCAGATTCATTCCGGCGAGGAAGGCCGGAAAGAACGGCAGCACGCGATGCGGCTCCTCCGCGTGCGCGCCGTAGCCGAGCGCGTAGAGACTTGCCACGGCGCCGCCGATATTCACGACAACGAGAAAGAAGGCCGAGAGCGCATCGATCGCGAAGTGTGCGCCGATCCAGGGCAGGCCGAGCGGCAGAACGAGGTCAGTCGGGGCGCCGGCATGGCCGGCAAGCGCGAGAAGCGAAAAAACCGTCGCCGCGCTGCACAGCGCCAGCATGGCGCCGTAGATGATGCGAGTCGCCGCATACGCGCGCGCGATGGCTACCGCCAACAGCGCAACCCCCAACATCGCCGCTGCGCAGAGCATGAGGAATGCAACGACACTCATCTGAATTGGATCCTATGCCCTTTTCGCCATACCCTTCACGTGGCGCGAGTCGGAGAGTGCGGGCTCCTTGAGCCGGACTCCGCGGCCTCCGGTCTGACTGGCTGCTCCGTCGCCGATCAGTTCGATGCCGCTCTGGATCAGCGCCTCGATCAATTTCATCAAGGAATCGACGTTGCCGCGCACGACGCCTTCGCTCGCTTCCATGCGCTGGATCGTGGGGACCGAAAGGCCAGACAGTTCGGCAAGCTGGCGCTGGTCGATGTCAAGAAGCGCCCTGGCCGCGCGGAGCTGTGCTGCGGTGATCATCGTCGAGATGCCAGTACTGATATTTTGTGCATCAATACTGCACGTAAAAGTGCTAGCTGTTCGATCAATTATACCAATGAAGTTGTTTTGTATAGCTATATTGATGTTCGAGACCTCATTTGCCGAGGACTTTGTCCCAGGCATCAACGCATTGGAGGGTGCGTATTGCAGGCCGGCCATTGATCGACTCGCTTGATGGACTTTCGGCGATGACGGATTATTGGTGGAACAGGTCGTTGTCGGGGGCGAAACCCTATTCTCCGGCCGTAGCTCAATCGGTGGGTTTGGGTCGGGGAAGAACGAAAATGCGTTCTCTTTCAATGGAGATTGACTGATACTCTCTCCGCCACAGGGGAGCTTGTGCCGTCATCTATGCAGAAGAGCGGATCGCTACACGCGTTTCGCGCGTCTAGGAGCCGACACTAAGCACCTCTCTCCCACGGAGCGCGCTCTTGCTATTCCGCGATCGCTGACTTCAGCCCTTGTTGCCCGCGAATGTCGTCAGCGATAACATTGGCATGTGGGTTGAGAAGTTGCGAGTTGGTGGATTTCAGCCACCGACGGATACTTGGGCTATTCGCATTCGATGCCGCAAATACCGTACTGCTGATTGCTTGTTGTTGGCGTCGTAGGTGATCCTCCAGCAGCTTGGGGCGAGTGATGTCGCCTGCGTTCACGCCGGGAATTGCGTGGTTCATCAGCAGCTTTGCATCGAACTCCGACACGCCGGCTGCGGCGGCGATGGTGCGAAAGCTCTGCCGTAGATCGTTACCCCATTTCGACAGCGTGGCCCGATCTTCCTTCTGCTCGACGATGTGCCCCGACACGCTGTCGGCCGGGAATATCCATTGGCGGGCGTGCGACGGATGCATCTGATGTCCGAAACGCATGACTCGGATCAGGCAGCGGATCATTTCCCGAGATAGAGGATGTCGAAGGCCCGCTTCGCGCAGCCCTTGGGCTTGGGAATGTGCAGGATCCGTCTCTTGAAATCGATATTGCCCGGAGTGGTTTCCTGCAACGCGGTGGGCCGACATCCCGAAAGCAGCGTGAAGAGATGGAATTCACGGCGGATCGGATTGTCCAAAGCCGGCAATTCGGAAAACCAGGCCCTCAGATCACCGGGCCCCATTCCGGTGTCGCGTCGCTTCTCTCCATCCCAGTCGATAGCCCCGACGGGATTATCGGGCGGCAAGGTCTTGTTGGCTTTTCGGGCGTGGGAATAGATGGCCCGGAGAGTGCGCATGCTTCCATTCGCAATATATGGCCCGTTCTCCTTGGTGATTTCGTCATGTCTCTCGACCACCTTTGCAGGGTGGCGGCCCAAATCTTCCAATGGCGTATCGAGCCATTTGATGAAGAGTCGTTCCACGTGATCCCGATAGCTCTCGATTGTGCGCTCGCTACGGCCTTTCCCAATCATGTGGGCGTCGCGATATCGCTCCCACGCTTGCCTGAGCGTGATGCCGCCGGATTGATGCGCGGTCGGGCTATCCCCGCTGGCCGCGACGCGACTCGGTTTCGACCCGGCCTTGGGATGCTGACCCCGGCCTATCTGAGCAAGATATTCCTTGGCAGTCGCTCGGGCCGTCCTTGTCGAGAGTTCTTTGACGTCGCCGATTGCGACCCGGATCGACGTCGCTCGCTTGCCGTCCTCGCGAAGGTCGCCTTGGACGGTAAAGGTTCGTTTTCGCTTTCCGACGACGACGAAGAATCCCTTCAGTTCGGTGTCGCGCGCCAGATACCAGCCCTTCCTCGGGGTCGGCAGGCGAGCGATTTCTTTGTCGGTCAGCAGGAGGCGGACATCGGCCATCGGAGCGCTCCGAAACAAAAACGGTTTTTCAAACGGTTTTGGAAAATCGGGGAGTTCGACGGTTCGACCCTGACCTTGTAGGGAGGATGTGCGATAAAAGGCTCGAAATTAAGGACTTTTGCGTCTATCGTTGCGCTGTGGCGTACAGTCGGATAGCGTGGCGAAGCAATGTTTTTGAACTACGAATCTGAGGGTCGGACGTTCGAATCGTTCCGGGCGCGCCATTCGCCGATGAACCACAGCACGTTCAATTCGCACGTCCATCAGTTCCGGTCGATGCGTCGATTGGCGGATCTCGGGCGCGCAGGAGAACAATCTTGAGTCGCTTCTGGTCAGAGCTCGTTCATGGGCTGTCGCCCTATGTGCCTGGCGAGCAGCCGCAGATCCCGGGCCTGGTCAAGCTCAACACCAATGAGAGCCCGTTCGGGCCGTCGCCGAAGGCGATCGAGGCCATACGGGCCGCCGCTGCCGACACCTTGCGGCTCTATCCAGATCCCCAGGCAACGCGGCTGCGCGAGGTGCTCGCGGCCTATCACAAGGTCTCACCCGAGCAGGTGTTCGTCGGCAACGGCTCCGACGAGGTGCTCGCGCATACATTTGCGGCGCTCCTGAAGCAACCTGCGCCGCTGCTGTTCCCTGACGTGACCTACAGCTTCTATCCGGTCTACTGCCGGCTGCTCGGAATCGATTACGCGACCGTTCCGCTCGATGCCGAGATGCGCGTGCGTATCGACGATTATGTCGACCGCCCCGGCCCCGTGATCGTGGCCAATCCGAATGCGCCGACCGGAATTGCGCTGTCGCGTGCCGAGATCGCACGGTTGGCTGCTGCCCACAGCGATGTGGCCGTCGTCATCGACGAGGCCTATGTCGATTTCGGCGCCGAGACTGCGATCCCTTTGATCTCCGAGCATCCCAACCTGCTGGTGGTGCAGACGATGTCGAAATCGCGCGCGCTGGCCGGGCTGCGCGTCGGCTACGCGATCGGCGCCGCCGGCCTGATCGAAGGCCTGACGCGGGTCAAGGACAGCTTCAACTCCTACCCGCTCGGCCGGCCCGCCCAGGCCGGCGCGATCGCCTCGATCGAGGACGACGCCCATTTCCAGCAGGCGCGCTCGGTCATCATGAAGAACCGCGCCGACCTCACCGCCGCGCTGGCCCGTCTCGGCTTCGAGGTCCTGCCGTCCAGCGCCAATTTCGTCTTCGTCCGTCATCCTGATCATTCCGGCCAGGCGCTGGCCACGGCCTTGCGTCAGCGCGCCGTGCTCGTCCGCCATTTCACCGCCCCGCGGATCGCGGACTATCTGCGTATCACCATCGGCTCGGAGACGGAGCTCGCGCGGCTGACGGACGCGCTGCGCGAGGTGTTGGCGCAGAATGGTTGAGAGTTGTGGCTGAGATGACGATCGGTCGGAGCCGATCCGCCACGACCGGCACACTCTGCGAAGCCTGGATGCCATTGGTCCCAGACATCAGACCCGAAGCACGCGCGCGATTTCTAGCAGCCGCGGCACCTGCGCGTGAATGGCTGCAGCCACGTCGCGGTCGAGCCTGTCGCGCCAGCGCGCAGGAATCGCCGCCAGCCCATAGGTGGCGCCGGCCAGCATGCCCGCGAGAGCGCCCGTCGTGTCGGCGTCGCCGCCCTGGTTGACGGTCTGCACCAGGCATTCTGTGAACGAGTCGATGGCGAGATAGTGGTGCAGCACGGTCTGCATGGTGTCGACGATGAAGGCCGAGCTCTGCCCGGGGTAGGGGACGAAGCTGAAGGCGCGGTGCTTGCCGATCAGAGCTTCGGCTTCGCGGCGGACGGCGTCCTGGCCCTCACCCTGCAGCAAGGCATGAGTCATGCGCACCAGCGCAACGCAGGCGTCGTCCGACAGCGGATGATGGTGCGTGGCGCGCGCCTGCGCCAGCGTCCACGTCTCGGCGTTGTCCGGTGCCTCGAGCGTCGCGAGCGCCACTGGCAGTACGCGCATCGCCGCGCCATTGCCGGCGTCGCCTTCGGCGTAGACACCTTCGACCGTGCCGCGCATGACGTAGCGGCGGATGCCGCGGCGGCAGGTGTTGCCGACATCGGCCGGCCCGGTCCGGAGCCACGCCGCGAACTCCTCGCAGACGTCGCGTGCGTCGAAGCCGCCATTGCGGATCAGCGAGCGTCCCAGCGCCAGCGACATCTCGGTGTCGTCGGTGACCTCGCCCGGCTTCAGCTTCAGCCAGCCGCCGCCGATGATGTCGCGATGCACGCCATATTGCGCGGCGATCTCGTCTCGGGTCATGAACTCGACGGTGGCGCCGAGCGCGTCGCCGATGGCAAAGCCGAGATAGGCCGCGAGCGCGCGTTCCTCGACATCGAGTGCGGTCATGCTGCGATCCGCTCACACATAGTCGACGCTCACGCGGTAGTCGCCGCCGATCACGAGGTATTCGCCTTCGCCCTTCAGCGCATGTGATGACAGCAGGCCGTTGAAGAACACGATCTTGCTGACGGGGACGTGCGCGGTGAGGATCATGTCGCCGAAGCAGCCGGCGGTGTCGCGGTCGGAGGAGAACGAGACGAGATTGTTGAGCCGGACCACCGCCTCGCGCCGCGTTGTTCGCGCCACGATCCAATGCTCGTCGAACGAATTGACGCCGCGATGCAGCGTCAGATGCGTCTCGCCTGGAAAGGCGAAGCGGCGCATCGCCCATTGGCAGAATTCGAACAGCAGATCGAGCTGCACCCAGATCGCATTGTTGTGGAAGCGGCTCGACATCTTCTCCTCGACATAGGTCGTCCAGGCCCGGCTTGCCACGCGTTCGATGATCTCCTTGTGGTAGGACGGACCGAGGCCGAACCGGCTCTCGACCCAGCCCTTGAGCACGGCGCCTTCCGGGCCGTTGCTGTCGAAGCCCCAGCCCTGGATCAGCCGCAGGAAGGACGAGCGGAAACGCCGCTGGCCGCCGGACGTCGCGGCGCGTTGCTCGGGATCGAGGCCGAACATCGCCATCATGTAGGTGGTGAAGGCTTCGCCGGCTTCGGCGAGATGTTCGGCCTGATCGAGCATCGTGAACAGGCTGGGGTTCATCTCGGTGACGCCCCAGATGTGCAGCGGCACCGCCGCCTCGTTGAAGGCAGCGCTCGCCAGCCACTCGGAAGGACGCCCCACGAGGTTGGTCGAATGGCCGATGCCGCGGCGGGCGCGCTGTGCTGCGTCGTTCATGGCCGGCATGATGCCGGGTCGCGCAGTGTAAGGGAAGCCGTCGGTACTGACATGGCGGAGAGCTTGTGATTGTCAGCTGCAACCGCCCCAGCCGGTGCTACCATGACCACCGCAACCCCGCCGCTTGGCGCCTTCGAAATCGCCCGCAGGCAACTGCGTCGCCGTTGCGCTGTCGGAGCGGTTCGTCTGTGAAGTGCATCGAGCGCGCCTGCCGAGAGCGTTGTCTTCGATCTATTCGAAACCGGCTGCTCGATCGCGCGCAGTGTGTCAGCACGGAGGGCAATCAGCACGATCGCGTTGAATTCTTCCCGGCCGTCCACGGGTGAGATGCCCGCGTCATCTGCGTCCACTGTAATGCTGCGGTAAGGCCGTGACGCTAGCTTCAATGCGTCCTTACGAGCGGCATCACATCGGTTTCGCCATCGACAGCGTGTCACGATGAGCCATGGCTCGCCGTCTCTCGATGTGGTGTTCGATCGGAAGGACATTGGAGCGCCGCCGCAGACCCGAAAGCCCGGCCTGATCAGGTCGGCTCCGTCCCACCTGCGGCACCTTCCATCATGATCTGGCGCCGCATGGCTTCGAACGTCGTCGGAGTCCAGTGAGCGGGCCGTTCGGTTTGTGTCCCAGCCCCACACGTCCGAACGGCCTGCCATGATGGACCTCGTGGTGACACTCGCGCTCACATGTTGGTCGCATCGTCTTGCGTCTGTAATGATCCGGTAAGCCGCGGCCGCGAGTCTCCCGCAGCGACGGCTGAGCTGATCGCAAGGAGAACCCAATGAAACGAATTTGCGCGCTTATGATCGTGGCCTCGACCATGGCAGGCACGATCGCGACGCCGGCCAATGCCGGTGGCAACCGCGGAGCGGCGGTGGCGGCCGGTGTCGTCGGAGGTCTGGCGATCGGAGCCCTGATCGGGTCTGCGGCAACCGCCCGTTCCGCGCCCACCTATGTCTACAGCTACGAGGATTGTCCGCCGCCGCGGGTCGTCTATCGTCGTCACCGCGTCTATGAGTACGACGCGGAATACGGCAACTATGGCGACGGCTATGTGTCCGGCTACCGGGACGGCTATTCCGACGGATCCTGGGACAACGACTGAGACCGCCGCCCGAGCGTACGACGCAAGGTCCCGCCAATGCGGGGCCTTGCCCTCGATCCGGACGTTCGGATGCGGTGACGAGGCTGCCGCGTCCAGCGTTGCCTCGACCTATCGCTCCCTCGGCCGTGTCACCAGGAATGCGACCACAGTCCGTGTGCATCCCGTCCAGCCGAGCAGCCGGGCCTGCACCGCGAACTCGCGCTTGACGTAATTGCCGGATCCGGCGGCCGCCGCTTCCGCGGCGGCGATGCAATCCGCCTGGTCGCGGAAGCACAGCGAAATCCAGCCTCCGCTGCCAGAGTCCGCACCGGTCTGGTGGGGTGTGGTGGGCAGACCGTAAGCGGGATGATCGGCACTGTAGAAGGTGGTTGCGAGCGCAAGGCTCTCGGTGCCGCCGACATGCTCGAGCGGCTTCCCCGTCAACTCCCGCCATTGTCGCGTCGCTTCCCGCGCGGTCTGCTGGTAGAAGGTACGGCCTTCCTCATAGCCGTGCTTGTTGCGATAGAAGGCGTGGAGCGGCGCCGCAACGATCGCAGCCAGGACGGCGATCCCGGCCGTCAGCACCGCGATGTTGACGGTATGAAAGCGCGCGATCGGATAGCTGGTGGCGCAGACGACGACCACGACGAACAGGAACAGTCCCTGCAGCGCCCATAGCGACGGCAGGTCGGTGCCCATGACCAGCGCGTTGATGACGGGCAGGCCGAGCGTGCCGATGGCGATATATGACAACAGCCGGAGGCCGTCGTTCAGCGTGGCCATCTCCGTGGAGAAAGACCTGATCCTGGCGCCGGCGACGATCAGCCAGGTCGCGGCCGGCACGGCCATCGCGGCCGCGAGCCCCAGCAGGAAGAACAGGGAATCCCGTAACGACGTGGACAGGTTGGACCTGGCGTGCAGCAGCGCGTACTGAATGGGGGCCGCATCGTTGGCGACGAGCCAGTCGAGATGCATCGACAGCGCGGCGAGGCCCACGACGCCGGAGATCCACGGCGATGCCGATGTGAAGTAGGCGCGTCGCTGCGGATGCGCCATGGCGGCGAATGCGAAGCTCATCACCAGAAAGATCGAGTAGTACTTGCCGAGCAGCGCGAGCGCGGCCGTCAGGCCGGCGGCCGCCGCCCAGGGCAGTGTTCGCGTTTCGAACGCGCGCAGGAAGCAGTAGGTGGCGAGCGGCCACGTCGCGAGCTGCACCGAGTTGGCGTTGAAGCGCTGTGCGTGAAACTGATAGGCCGGCGTCAGCATCAGCAGCAGCAGCACGATCACCCGCTTGTCCCCAGTGACGAAACGGCGCGAGACGAGATCGACGCACCACAGCGCCAGCGCCGCATTGGTCATCGCCATCAGGTGGAATGACCAGTCGGAGAGAGGGAAGACGGCGGTCCAGGCGCCGGCGATCCAGCCCATCAGCGGTGGATGCTTGTCGTAGCCCCAGGCGAACTGCCGTCCGAATGTCCAGGTCTCGAGAACGTCGGGATGCAGGCCGGCGCCGGCATAGGCGATCGAGAGATAGGCCGTCCACACGGCCACGAAGCAGGTCAGCAGCAGCGGCACCGCCCAGCCGGCCTCGATGCCGTCCAGCCAGCGCAGGAATGGAATGCGCCAGGCTGCCGGATGGCTGTCCGACCGTTCAGCGACGGTCGAGAACGCAAACTCGTGGAACATGCCGGTGTGCATCAAAAATGGTGCGTCGAACGGGACGTTCGGTGAGCGGCCGCGGCCGATAATTGGGGGCGGACCGTCCGGTGTGTCCGGTCGATCATGCGGCAGGCTCCATGCGAGCGAATCCTCGGCGTTTGTTTGAGTGCGCCAGTCTCGGCCAAGACGATTACGAAAGGCTGACGCCGCCGGCTTGCCGGCCGATGGAAAAACGGATCATCGCGGCGGGGCACGTCATACGACCGCAATCGCGCCAGCCGAGAAGCGGTTCAGCTTGCAATCGGAGATGTCGCGATAGGGCCAGTGCCCGCCAGCAGCGTGGAGTATATGAGCTGCGCGCGATCGGCGCTGGCAGAACGAGTCAACTTCGCTTGCGCGATCAAACAAAAGTATCAGAACACCGCCGACGTAATCCTATTGTAATCCCTCCGTAATGATAGGAACAGCCGATTGTCGATGATGCGGGAGAATCGCGTGCGCGTTCTGGTCGTTGAGGATGACCCCCAGCTGGGGATCTGGCTGCGGGATGCGCTCGCGACGGCGTTCGGCTCGTCGGACATCGTCACGACGCTCGACGAAGGGCGTGCGGCGATCGCCGTGCGCAATTTTGAGCTCGTGGTGATCGACCGCGGCCTCCCGGACGGCGACGGGCTGGCGCTGTTGCCGGATCTGCGGCAGCAGAAGCCGAGCCCGGCGACGGTCGTGCTGACCGCGCTCGATGACCCCGCCGACATCGCGCGTGCGCTCGACGAAGGCGCCGACGACTACGTCGCCAAGCCGTTCGAGCCGATCGAGCTGGTGGCACGGGCGAGGGCGGTGCTGCGCCGGCTGTTTCTCGACCGCGGCGCGACGGTGTCCATCGCCAATCTGAGCTACGACATCGTCAATCGCGCCGTCTGCGTCGAGGACGTGCCCATCGTGGTGCCGCGGCGCGAGCTGGCAATCCTTGAGGCGCTGGTCCGCCGCAGCGGGCGGGTGGTCCTGCGCGAGACGCTCGAAGCCGCGGCCTACGGCTTTGAGGACGAGATCCAGTCGAATGCCATCGAGGCCCACGTCTCGCGGTTGCGCCGCCGGCTGCGCGAGGCCAATTGCAGGGCCGCCATCAGGCCGGTGCGCGGCCTCGGCTATCTCCTCAGCGGCGAGTGACGCAGGTGAGGTGGCAGAAGCTCAGCCGTATCCGCCGCTCGATCACGTTGCTCTCGGCGACGCTGATCGGGGTGGTCACCACCATCATGCTGATCTGCGCGGCCGCCCTGCTGATCCGGTTCGGCGGCGACGATGACGGCACATGGGGCGCCGCCGACGTCGCCGATGCGCTGAAGGAGGCCGTATCCCGCGATGCCGGCGGCAAGCTGCTCATCAAGCAGACGTCGCGTCTCGACAAGATCATCCAGGATTTCGCGACATTCTGGTACGTCGTCTCCGACAAGAGCGGCGAGGTCAGCTACGGGCCGATTCCGAAATGGCGTCCGCACAAGCCTCCGTCGTCGCAGGACGGCACCAGCTTTCTGGCCTATGCGATCGATGGCGAGACGCGGAATTTCAAGCGCATGACGGCCGTTCGGAATACGCCGGTCGGTGAGGTCTGGATCGAGACCGGCGGCGTCGCCTATACGTCGACGCAGCTGATGCTGGGCACGCTGACCGACGCGACGGTCGTTGCGCTTCCAATCATCCTGGTGCTGGTCGTGACGGTATTCGCGGCCCTGGTGTTCGTGCCGACGCTGATCGCGCGCCCGGTTCGTGCGGTGGCGCGCGCGGCCGAGATGATCGACGGCGTGCCGGACGGCCGACGGCTGCCCGAGCGGGACGCGCCGGCGGAATTGCTGCCGCTGGTCACCGCGTTCAATCGCGCCCTGTCGCGCATCGATCATGCCGCGGAGGCGCAGCGCAACTTCCTGTCCAACGCGGCGCATGAGCTGCGGACGCCGCTGACCAATGCGCGGACCATGCTCGAGGCAATCCCGGATGCTGGCTTGCGGGCACGTCTCGTCGGCGAGAACCAGAAGCTGTCGTCGATCGTCACTATGCTGCTGCAACTGGCGCGCATTTCGATGGAGCCGGTCGAGCTGACCGAGATCGATCTGGTGGCGCTGGCCCGGCGCGTCACGGCCGAGCATGTGCCGATGGCGCTGAAGGCCGGCCTCGAGATCGGCTTCGCCGGATGCGATGCGCCGGTCTCGATCCTCGGCTCGGAGCCCGCGTTGGCGGTCGCGCTCTCCAACCTGATCAGGAACGCTGTCATGCATGCCGGCGCCGGCGGTCCGATTCTCGTCGAGGTCGACGCGTCGGCGCGCCTGAGCGTGATCGATTCGGGGCCCGGCCTGCAGGCCGATCAGCCCGAGCGCCTGCTGCAGCCGTTCGAGCGCGGCCGCGCCCATGGCGACGGCATGGGGCTCGGGCTCTCGATCGTGTCGCAGGTCATGGCGACGCATCACGGCCGCGTGGCGTTGCGTGAGACGCCAGGTGGCGGCACCACGGTCGAGCTCAGCTTCGCGCCTGCCGCGCCTCAGCCGGGCGGTGCACCGGCGGCGGCCGAGGCGGCAATCCCGGCGGTCCGCCGCATAGCCGAGAAGGCCGCGCCGCCGCCGCGCTCCGTTTAACGATTCCGCGCCCCGACCTCGCGAGCCTCGCGCGGCCCGCGCTCAGCGCGGCTCCCTGCTCCGCTGCCACTTCAGGAAGTCGCTGTAGAGTCTCGCGGCCTCGTCCGGCGACATCCGCGCCTGCGCCTTGCGCTCGTCGAGAAACTTGCGGAATTCGGCCGGGTTGGCATCCTGGCCCGGCGACTGCATCGTGCGGGCGCCGTCGAGCCATTCCTGCGCCGCCTTGAAGCGGACCAGGCCCTGCACCGGCGCCGACAGCACGGTGTCGCGCCATTTCGGATGCCGCGGCGGCGATTGCAGCACCTGGATCTTGCCGAACAGCGCGTCGACGAACCGCGCCGTGCGGCGATAGCGCTCGCTGTTCTCCGGCCAATTGTAGACCATCAGCACGGTCGAGGCGGCGACGGTCTCGACCTTGGTGCCGGGCGGCACCAGGTTCGGATATTCCTCGGACGAGAACGACGACGGCAGATAGATGTCCTGCAGCGCGTGGTCATAGGGGATCGTCAGGAGATGCAGCCGGCCGCCCTCGTTCTTGATGCCCTTGATGATCGGCGCGTCCTTCGACACCGAGGCGATCCAGGCATCGCCCTGGCCGTCGATCAGCTTCTGCAGCCCGCCGGTCGGATCAGTCTGGGAGTCGATGTCGGCGCGGATGCCGAGCCGGCGGAAGATCGTGCGCGCCGCCGGCAGGCCGATCGAGCGCTCGGCGAACACCCGCCGTCCATTGAGATCCTCCAGCGAGCGGATCTCGCGCCGCGCGACGATGTGGACGTCGTTGTGGAAGAGCTGCGCGATGTAGCGCACGCGCTGGGCAATGTCTGGAATGTTGTATTCCGTCTTCACGAATTCCAGCGCGTCGGTGGTGACGAAGCCCATGTCGATGTTCTTCAACATGATGATGTCGATGAGGTTCTGCGCCGAGCCCCTGCCGAGGATCGGCAGCACGCGCAGGCTCTCGCCCTCGTCGAGCACCGCGGCCATGTCGGAGCCCATGACCGACATCGGCCCGCCGATCGGCGCGGTGATCACGGTGACGGTGCCGGAGTTCAGCGCCTCGCGGTCCGGCAGCGTACCGACGGCGCCGCCGGTCGGCGGGCGCTGCGGCAATTGCTGCGCCCGGGCGCTGCCAGCCAGCGCCACGACGGATGACAGAACACATGCAAATACGAATGCGCCAACAGCTACGCGCGCGACACGATTCACCGAACGCTTCCTCGATACATTCTAACTTGACAGTGGACTTAGCAGTTCGATCCCGGCCGAAGTTTGGCCGTGAGGTGGCGATCAGCGAGATGCTGCAAAGTCGCCCGGCCCGCTTCACGGCTGTGCTGAAAATGCGGTGCAGGAGCAGCGTGATCAAGTGCCGCGATCAAGGACCGGCGCTCAGCGCGCCGAATCCTCGATCACAGGCCGAGTTCGGCGGAGAACGATCGTACTGCGTGCGTGTCGAAACGTCGCATGCCCCGCGCTGAATGATGGCGCCGCGCGCCGGCGCTCACGCGCTGGCCGCGTCGAGCCGCGCGACCTGATCCGCGGTCAGCGCGAGCTGCGTCGCCGCCACCAGGGTGTCGACGTGCTCGGGCCTGGTGGCGCTGGCGATCGGCGCCGTCACCGACGGCTTCGCCAGCAGCCACGCCAGCGCGATCGAGGCCTGCTGCGCTCCGGTCTCCCTTGCGACCGCGTCCAGCGCGGCGAGGATGCGCATGCCGCGCTCGTTCATGTATTTCGGGATGCCGCGCTGTCCGCGCGGGCTCTTGCCGAAATCGGCCTCCGAGCGATACTTGCCGGTGAGGAAGCCGGCGGCCAGCGAGAAGAAGGTGATGACGCCGACGCCGTAGTTCTCGCAGACGCGTTGCAGCGCGCCTTCGTAGGATGCGCGCTCGGCGAGGCTGTATTCCGGCTGCAGGCTCTCATAGCGCGGCAAGCCGCTCTTCGCCGACAGCTCGAGCGCGGCCTGCAGCCGCTCCGCCGAGAAGTTCGAGGCGCCGATCACCCGCACCTTGCCGGCCTTGATCAGCCTGTCATAGGCCGCCAGCGTTTCCTCCTGCGGCGTCGTCTCGTCGTCCTTGTGCGACTGATAGAGATCGATGACGTCGGTCTGCAGCCGGCGCAGGCTGTCCTCCACCGCGCGCGCGATGTAGTCGGCCTTCAGCCCGACCTTGCCATCGCCCATGTCCATGCCGACCTTGGTGGCGAGGATGATGCGATCGCGGTTGCCGCGCAGCTTCATCCACTTGCCGATGATGGTCTCGGACTCGCCGCCGCTGTGGCCGGGCACCCAGCGCGAATAGACGTCCGCCGTGTCGAGGAAGTTGATCCCGGACTCCAGCACCTTGTCGAGCAGGCGGAACGAGGCCGCCTCGTCCACCGTCCAGCCGAACACGTTGCAGCCGAAGCAGAGGGGCGGAACGTTGAGGCCGGAACGGCCGAGCGGGCGCATCTTCATGGGAGGCTCTCGATCTGAATGATGTTGGCTGCATCCGTCGCGGACGCCTGCTGCAGATTGCCGTCATTCGTTGCGCGAGACCAGCGCGGCAGGAGCATGGCGGGCCCGCCCGGCCGCATCCAAACCGTGGCGCGGCTGCCCCGAAGTGGGTCCGGCAGCGTCAGACTTTTCACTCACTTGCCGATGATGGTCGCAGCCTGCGAACGCCTCGCAGCTGGAGACTCGAGGCCATGAGTGAGGAGTCCGTCTGATGAACACGCTGACCTATGACCAGCTCGGGCTGAGCTCAGATGGCCTCATGATGCCCGATCCGGCCGCGACGGCGAAGAACACGACGACCAATATGGCTGCGGCCGCCTCGCCTGTCGTGCTGCCGCCCGGCGCGGTGTCGGATCCGGTGGTGCATGCCGACGGCTCCGAGACCGTCTCGGTTCATACCGGCGGACTCACCTTCAACCTCACCTTCGATGCCGCCGCTGCTGCCGCGCCTGAAAGCTTCCGCGCCGGCGTCGAGCAGGCTGCGGCGATTCTGTCCTCGGCGATCACCGATCAGGCCACCGTCAACCTCGCGATCGATTTCGCCGGCACCGGCGGCGGCGCCGGCGCCAATGTCTCCAATGGCGTCCTCGCCAACTACGCGCAGCTCCGAACCGATCTGCAGGACCACGCGGCGGCTGGCGACACGGTGTTCGACAACCTGCCGACGGGGCGGGCAGTGCAGGGCCATTCCCAGGTGTTCGTCGCCAACGCCCAGGCCAAGGTGCTCGGGCTCATCGATCCAAACAGCACGACGACGGAGGACGGCTTCGCCGTCTTCAACACCGACATCCCGACGCAGTCGCTGGTCGGCGTCGCACTGCACGAGCTGTCGCATGCGCTGGGACGCGTGCCGTCGCCGGGCAATCTCGACATCTTCGACCTGTTCGACTTCACCAAGCCGGGACAGCATCTGATCAACAACAGCATCAGCTCGGCGCCGCCGGCCTATTTCTCGCTCGACGGCGGGCTCACCAAGATCGCCGATTACGGCCAGATGTCGGACCCGGCCGACTTCCTCAACACCGGCATCCAGGGCGCCCGCGATCCCTTGAACGAGTTCTACAATCCCACCACGTCGCAGACGCTGTCGCCGATCGATCTCGTGGTGCTGGAGACGCTCGGCTACAATATCTCGACCCCAGACACGCAGGCGCTGCTCGCCCAGATCCCGCACGCCGCCGGGGTCGCCGCACCGGTGCAGACGCCGCAGCAGGCCGTCGCGATCGCCTCCGCCGTGGCCGCCGAGACGGCCGCCAGCCTCACCAAGCTGGGTGATGCCGCCGGCGCCGCGCAGGTGCTGGCGAATGCCCAGGCCGACGCTGCTGCGCTGAATGGCACCGATGCCGGCGCGAACCATGACCACGCAACGGCCTATGCGTCCTATTCAGCCGAGCCGCACCACGATCCGATGATGCTCGCGATGCATCTGCACGCGATCAGTGCGAACTGAGGCGGTCGCTACCAGCAGAGGATTGATTGGGCGCGAGACGGTCATCGCGTAGTCGATCTAAGTCATACCCGCCATTTCATCGTCGTCATGGCCGGGCTTGCCCCGGCCATCTCCGTCGCACTCGCCTGAACTGAAAGGCGTGATGTAGCCAAGCGATCGGGCGGATCGGAGGTGCGGTCCGCTCACGATCAATCGCCATGTGTCCGACGCGACAGGTCAGGATCGCTCGCGGTCGCGTTGTCGGTTGAGTTGACGCAAATAGCTCAAACCGCAGACGGTCAGCCGGCCGGGATCATGCACGCCCTGATCGGCCATCCCGCGCATGTGCCGCGCCAGCGCGCGCCGCGTCCCCTGGTCCAGATCGTGTCTGGCCACGCGACGATAGATCTGCATCGCTCGAACGAGCGGCTTTGCGAGTTCGATCTCAGGCATGCGGGCCAACGGGCGGCGACGGCGATCGTTCCGATCAGGGCGCAGACGCCGGCTTGGCCGGGCGCAGCGTGACAACGACGGGAATGGCGATCGCGTAGATGGCGACGACCGACAGCCAGATCGCCCCGGGCCATTCGTCCCTGACGGCGAAGTACAGGCTCGAGAAGCCGAGCGGCGCAACGATCGAGGCGAGGCTGACCGTGGCGGCGAGCACGCCCTGGAACTGACCCTGCAAATGTGCGTCCACCTGCCGGGTGGCGATCGACTGCAGGGCCGGCATGCCCATGCCGCCGAGCGCGAACAGCGGCATGGCGCCAAACACCATCCAGCTCTGGTTGGCGAACGCCATGGCGGTGAGGGCCATGCAGACACAGGTCACTCCGGTCAGGATGGCGCCGCGCTCGGTCAGCAATCTCACGGCCGGACCGGGAAGGAATATTTGGGCCAGCATCTGGCACACACCGAAGGTGCCGAGCGACAGGCCGATCCAAAGACCGCTCCAGTGGAAGGTGTCGCCGCCCCACAGCGCCCAGCAGACGCCATAGGCCTCGCCGGTCGCGCTGAACAGGAAGAAGAGGAGCACGACCGGCAGCAGGCTCTTGACGGCGAACACCCAGCGCAGTGGCCGCAGCGGGTTCAGAACTGCGATCTCGATCTTGCCAGGGTCCGGTGGTCGCGATTCCGGCAGCATCAGCAACGCCAGCAGGACGTTGCATCCGTTCAAGGCCGCCGCCACGACGAACGGCAGCCGCAGCCAATGGTCGCCGAGCGCGCCGCCGAGCACGGGCCCGATGATGAATCCCATGCCGAACATCGCATTGAGGAGCCCGAAGCGGCGGGCCCGCTCGTCCTCGCGCGAGATGTCGGTGATGTAGGCCGTGGCCACCGAGACGTTGGCGCTGGTGACGCCGGCGATGGCGCGGCCGAGCAGGAGCATCCAGAGATCGGGCGCAGCCGCCAGGAACAGGTAGTTGACGATGGCGCCGGCCAGCGAGACCAGCAGCAGCGGGCGCCGGCCGAGCCGATCGCTCAGCGAGCCCAGCACCGGGGCGCAGATGAACTGCATCGCGGCGTAGAGCGCCGTCATGACGCCGAGAAGGAACGCCACGTCGCCGGCGTGGGTCACGTCGTGCAGCAGCGACGGCAGGATCGGAAAGATCAGCCCGATGCCGACGGCATCGAGCACGATGGTGAGATAGATGACGGCAACAGCCCTGGTCATGGCGCGCTCCGGTCCACGCGAACCGATGGCGCAAACAAGCGCGACCGCTCGCTGGAGCCTGACGATCTGTCAGGCGATCGATGTGTGGGAGACGCTGGGCCGGTCCATGCCAAAAGGCAGATGGACGGCTTGTACTCGGCCGCAGGCAACGACCGCTTTTCGCGACAGGCGCCGTCTACACGCCGAGATCGGGCGGCGCAAGCCGCTTTTTCCGAACGACGATCGGTGCATTCAATGCATATTCATCGATACATCGCCGGAGCTCTGGCTCAATCTGCAGACCGACTACGACGCCAGATCGCGAGGCGCGATCTCGGCAAGATTCTCGATCGCATCGAGACGGTGAACAAGCCACGGGCGGTTTGAGCGGACAGGTCGGGCGATGGCAGGCGGACGTGGATGGGCTGCGCGGGACGTCTCGTGATTCGCCCAGCAATGCGCCGTATCTTCACTGCACTCCTGGCCGGTCATCGAGAGTCCCCGTCCTGCCACCATGCGGCTGCGTGTCGTCACGCGTCGTCGGCGGCTGGACGTCGCGTTGGATCAACGGGGTGAGCAGGTGCTCGGCGAGGTAGAGGGACGCAAGCGGTCGCAGGTGCGCATTATCGAAGCTCACGAGACCCTCGCGCCGGTTGCGATCGAGATAGATGAGGCAGCCTTCTCGATTGCAGAAGAAATCATAAAGGCTTTGGTACTCGAACGGTTCGTTGGCCTGGAGCTCGTTTCGAAACGCCTTGTCGATGCCAAGCGCATGCTGGTCGAGGTGCGTCGAGATTCGTGCCGGTGTGAACTGCCAATAGTGCTGCATGACCACCTTGAAGAGGAGCGGCTCCCAATGAGGCGCCAGTCCGAGCACGATCACCCGTTTCACGCCGATCCGTTTGATGTCCCGAGATACCTCGCGCAGGTACTCCGTATCGAAGGAGTTGTTGAATGAGATGACCACGACATCAGGAGCGACCTTTTTGATTGTCGACAGCGCAAAGGAGTTGGACATCTCGCAGTAGTCGGTCGTCAGTCGGGTCAGATCGATTGGGTGTGGACGGCACCCCGACGCATAAACGAGCAGCAGGGACGTATCGGACGGAAGCGTCTTCCGTAAGCCGTGGAAGAGATGCGCCGAATGAGAGTCGCCCCAGAGCAGCACCGTTCTGCGAGAGTGGCTGGTGTAGCAGTCCGGGCTGATGCTGTCCCGAGGGACGCGCGTGGGAAGCGCACTCTCGAAGTTGTAGAAGTTGCATTGGTTCTGGTTGATCTCCACCAGCTCTTCCCGAGCCGGCGACACGCCCGTGCGGAATGAGTCGAAATAGGCTGCGTAGCTGTTCAGATCGCCCGGCTTGAAGGTCCAGCCGTAGGTCATGGTCAGGGAGCCGATTCCTGCGAGCGTCGCCGAGGCACCGCAGAGCAGTGGGACCGACCGCAAGGGCGATTGCCCAAACCGGATCGGACGTTCCAGAAATCGATAGGTGACCCAGGCCAAACCGGCGCTTAGCGCGATGACGCCGGATCGAAGCGGTGCGGAGCCTGCCTCGCCCATCCAGGCGCGAGTAAGGACGAGCAGAGGCCAATGCCAGAGATAAAGCGGGTAGCTGATCAGCCCGATTCCGACCAGGAAAGGATGCGAAAGAACGTGTCGGGCGACCCAGCTATACGGTCCGGCGCCGACGAGCATGCAGGTCGCTGCGACAGGCAGCAGGGCTGCCCACCCGGGAAATGGAGTACTTCTCGAAATCAGGATCAGGCTCGCCGCCAACAGGACTATTCCCGACGCCGCGAGCCGATCGGAAATGGGTGATCGATGCCCCGTGTCAGGGACAGCGCCGAAGAGCGGCCGGGTGTATGGGGACGACGCTATCGCCAGCAGGCCGCCTGCAAACAGCTCCCATGCGCGCGTAAGCGGGGAGTAGAAGGCCTCGGTCGGGCTGGTGCTCATGGCTTTGATGTTCAGCAGAAATGACCCGATGAGCAGCAGCCCCACGAGGTACGGCAAGGTGCGCTTCCTCGTCCGCCAGCACAGCCACAGCAGCACCGGCCAGAGGATGTAATATTGCTCTTCGATGCCCAGCGACCATAGGTGAAGCAGCGGCTTCGTTTCCGCGGCCAGGTCGAAATAGTTGGCCTCCTTCCAGAACAGCAGGTTCGCGGCAAATCCGGCGCTCGCCGCAACTTGCTTGCCCAGCTCCTTGTATTCGTCGGTGTACAGAACAATGCATCCGAGCAGGAGGGCGGCGAGAAGAACCACGATGAGCGCAGGGAAGATGCGCTTGACGCGACGAGCGTAGAAGGTCCGAAGACGAAATGATCCCTTCGCCAGATCCGCAACGATGATCGTGGTGATCAAGAACCCGGATATGACGAAGAAGATGTCGACTCCGATGAATCCGCCGCGAAGCACATGCGGAAAGGCGTGGAACATGACGACAGAGATGACAGCGACAGCTCTAAGTCCGTCGATATCCGGCCTGTAGGCCGTGCCGACCACGGGAACCGGTTTCGAGCCGGCCACTGGCGCGTGCATGTGCGCTCTCTCCCCAAAAGAACGTTCGGCTTCCAATCGTCTTGGCTGCAATCAAACTCGCGAAATGTCTCTTGCACAATAATGGCGGACAGTGCGGGGCAAACGCAATCATGAATGAGCGTCGTGAGGAGGTGGTCGCCATCGGTGGCGAACGTCGGCACGTCCGTGCTCATCAGTTCTCTGTCGGCCCGACGGGCAATTCCCGCATCCCCGTCATGCGCAGATTGCCCGTCGAGCCAGTTTGTCGCACGTCGTTCGGCTTGCATCGTCGGGCAAATCGCGACGATCCTCTCGGCCATCCCGCTCGCGATGAAGAGGGGCGTTTCGGCCGATCGTCACGGAGCGTAGCAGCGGGGAGCGTTGGACGTGTCGGGTTCGGGGCTCTGCGCAAGCGGGCCGACGAATGAACCCGGTGCGTACGGTCAAGTCGCGTGGTCCTGGCCTCCCGATGCTGAGGTCAAGCCGGTTGATGATGCGGAGACGCGTCTCGCCGGTGATGGGGGCAAGACAGCCCGGTCCCCAGGGAGATCGCGAAGCAGCCGTTAAAGCCAGCGCGCGGGGAAGGCCGGGTCGTCCGGCTGAACCGTGGTACCTGCCGCCTGCATTTTTTTCCGCAGGCGGGCCACGGACCTCAGTCGAGGTCCGGTCTTCCCCGCGCCCTCTCGTTTCTCGAGGGCGATGTCGGCAGCATGACCTGGGCGCGATCTGCGCCGCGGGGCTGCGGCGTGCTGTTTGGAAAAATCGTGTAGTGGATGTGGTGCGTGGGCGTGGATACGTCGCGCTCGCGATGCTCATCACGCCTGTGAGGTGGAACGGCCATGCGACACACTCAGTGTCGTCCCGGCCTTGAGCCGGGACCCATCACCACCGGCGGATGTGTGAGGCACGCTGGCGGCTCAGGATGTGCCCAACACGTCTCCCTGTGGTTATGGATCCCGGATCTTCGCGCGCGATGCGCGCTCGTCCGGGACGACGGGGGAGTGTGGGGCGCGGGCTTGCCCTTGACGCCGAGATCGGAGGTCGTCCAGCGCGGACTACTTCCTGATCCGCACACCCTTCGTCGTGAAACGCTGCGGTCGCTGCTCCGGGCGCACCGGCCGCCGTGTCGTTGCGGCCTTGCCGGTGCCCGGCGGCTGATGCGCCGGCACCAATTGCTCGGGACGCGAGCCGATCAGATCGGCACGGCCCATCGCCCTGAGCGCATCGCGCAGCACCGGCCAATTGTCCGGATCGTGATAGCGCAGGAATGCCTTGTGCAGCCTTCGCTGCCGCAGGCCCTTGATGGCTTCGACCTTGTCGCTGCCACCATGGCGGACGCCGCGCAGCGGGTTGACGCCGGTGTGGTACATCGCCGTTGCGGTCGCCATCGGCGATGGCAGGAAGGTCTGGACCTGATCGGCGCGGTAGCGGTTGCGCTTGAGCCACAGCGCGAGGTTCATCATGTCCTCGTCGCTGGTGCCGGGATGGGCGGCGATGAAATACGGGATCAGGTAGTACTTCTTGCCGGCCTCCTTGGCGGCGGCGTCGAACATCTGCTTGAAGCGGTCATAGCTGCCGATGCCCGGCTTCATCATCTTGTCGAGCGGGCCGCGCTCGGTATGCTCCGGCGCGATCTTGAGATAGCCGCCGACGTGATGCGTGACCAGCTCCTTGATGTAGGCCGGGCTCTCGACCGCGAGGTCGTAGCGCACGCCGGAGGCGACCATCACGCGCTTCACGCCCTTGACCTCGCGCACCTTGCGATAGAGCCGGATGAGGTCGTCATGCGAGGTGTTGAGGTTCGGGCAGATCTCGGGGAACACGCAGGACGGCCGGCGGCAGGCGGCTTCGACCTTGGGGTCCTTGCAGGCCATCCGGTACATGTTGGCGGTCGGGCCGCCGATGTCGGAGATCACGCCGGTGAAGCCCGGCGTCTTGTCCCTGATGCGCTCGATTTCCTGCAGGATCGAGCCTTCCGAACGGCTCTGGATGATGCGGCCCTCATGCTCGGTGATCGAGCAGAAGGTGCAGCCGCCGAAGCAGCCGCGCATGATCGTCACCGAGAACTTGATCATGTCCCAGGCCGGGATCTTGGCGTCGCCATAGGACGGATGCGGCGCGCGGGCATAGGGCAGATCGTAGACGCTATCCATCTCCGCCATGGTCAGCGGGATCGGCGGCGGGTTGAGCCAGAGGTCGCGGTCGCCATGACGCTGCACCAGGGGACGCGCATTGCCCGGATTGCTCTCTCGGTGCAGCACGCGCGAGGCGCGGGCATAGGCTTCCTTGTCGGCCTCGACCTGCTCGCAGGACGGCAGCCGGACCACGACGTCGCCCTTCTCGCGCGCAGCGCCTTCGTCGGCGGAGTCGAGATCGTCGGCATGCAGCTCGACAAAGCCCTCGGGCACTTTCCGGAACAGCGCGGTGCCGCGCACCGACTGGATGTCCTTCGGCGCTTCGCCGCCGGCGATCCGGTGCGCGACCTCGATCACGGCGCGTTCGGCATTGCCGTAGATCAGGATGTCGGCCTTTGCGTCGGCCAGCACCGAACGGCGAACCTTGTCGGACCAGTAGTCGTAATGCGCGATGCGGCGCAGCGACGCCTCGATGCCGCCGAGCACGACCGGCACGTCCTTGAACGCCTCGCGGCAGCGTTGCGCATAGACCAGCGTGCAGCGGTCCGGCCGCCTGCCGCCTTCGCCATTGGGCGTATAGGCGTCGTCGCTGCGGATGCGGCGGTCGGCGGTGTAGCGGTTGACCATGGAGTCCATGTTGCCGCCGGTGACGCCGAAGAACACGCGCGGCCTACCGAGCGCCTTGAACGGCTCGGCGGAGTGCCAGTCGGGCTGCGAGATGATGCCGACGCGAAAGCCCTGGGCCTCGAGCAGCCGGCCGATGATCGCCATGCCGAAGGAAGGATGGTCGACATAGGCGTCGCCGGTCACCAGCACGATGTCGCAGGCATCCCAGCCGAGCGCGTCCATCTCCTTGCGGCTCATCGGCAGGAACGGCGCAGGCTTCAGGTCCGCGCGATGGCGCGGCCAGGAACTCAGCGGTGGAGCGGTGAGGGCGATGTTCATCGCCCACGCATAGAGCCGCGGCGCTGCGAGTTCAACCGAAGCCCCGGTCGCAGACGAGGGCAGGTGGTCAATTTGTCCGGAATGGTTCCCGCGGCGTTGCGCGGGCGATCTGACGTCGCAGTTCCTGCCGTCTCAGTTGAGGTGATGCGACGCGCCGTTGCGGCGCTTGAGCCAGCCGTGCCCGAAATAGGCCAGCAGCGCGGCTGCCGCGAGCATGATCCAGATCGAGGGCATCTTCGAGCGCGGGCTGCCGCCGGCCTCGCCGACCGTGACGGGCTCGGTCATCGACACCAGCCGCAGGCCGGCGGCGTCGGTCGCGCGGCGCATGTCGGCGATGGCGGAGTGGGGCAGCGGGTCGGCGGCGAACAGCCGACCTGTCGCCGGCGCGTCGGACGCGGCGGGGTCGCTCGGCGGCGGCTCCATCGAAGACTGCGCGGCCTGGCTGCCGGAGGGCAGCTGGGCGAAGGAGTTCAGGTTGGCCGGCCGATGCGGCTTCGGTCCGTGCTGCGCCATCCGGTCCGGCTTCTCGGCCTTGTCCATTTTCTTGGGCGTCATGCTCTGCGGCACCGCGACCCGCACCTGAGGCCGCGAATAGGACGCCGGCTGGGTGACGGCCAGCATGCGGTTGGACCAGGCCATATAGGCCTTGCAGAGATCGTTGCAGTACTGGCCGTTGACCATGTCGCCGTTGGCGGATCCGGCCTGCGCGGCGCCGGGCGCGGCAATGCAGATGACGGAGACCAGCGCGGCGACCGCTCCGAGCCTCGACGATGTCAAAACAGGCAATGCGCTCAACTGGCCGATCATCGCAATTTCCCCCGTCGCGGTTTCACGCCGTTTGGGGAATAACGACAGGCGGAATGGTCGAGAGTTGGATCAGATCGCGTCAACATCCGGATGAGTTGAGGTCAATTTGCTGATGCGAGGCGTTATCAATAAGGGGCGGGCTTTGCTGTTCGACATCGACGGCACGCTCGCCGACACCGATGCGCTGCATCTGCAAGCCTTCAACGCGGTGTTCGGGCCGTATGGCCACGTGTTCGACCGCGCGCGGGCGGCACGCGAACTGCTCGGCCGCTCCAATCTGTCGATCTCCG
Source organism: Bradyrhizobium sp. SZCCHNPS1003 (assembly GCF_032381555.1). Taxonomy (NCBI): domain Bacteria; kingdom Pseudomonadati; phylum Pseudomonadota; class Alphaproteobacteria; order Hyphomicrobiales; family Nitrobacteraceae; genus Bradyrhizobium; species Bradyrhizobium sp. SZCCHNPS1003. The sequence continues at coordinate 104,279 of NZ_JAUHIU010000014.1, read as the reverse complement.
CCCAATTTCTGCCGGATGAGGCGCCCGAGCGGCGCGCGGCGGTCATGGCGCAGAAGGAGGAGGTGTTTCGCAGCCTCGCCGCCGGCGCGGTGCAGCCGCTGCCGGGCCTGACGGCGCTGCTCGATCGGGCCGCGGCGGCGGCGATTCCGGCGGTGGCCGTGACCAACGCGCCGCGGGCCAATGCCGAGCTGATCCTGCACGGGCTCGGGCTGATGGACCGGTTTCGCGCCGTGATCATCGGCGACGAGCTGCCGCACGGCAAGCCGCACCCGCTGCCCTATCTGGAAGGCCTGCGTGCGATCGATGCCGTGCCGGAAAGGTCGGTCGCCTTCGAGGATTCCCGCGCCGGCATCGCGGCGGCGACGGCGGCCGGCATCGCCACCGTCGGCATGCGCACCAACCTTGGTCACGACGAGCTGATCGCGGCGGGCGCGGCGCTCACCGCGGCGGCGTTCGACGAGGCCGACGTGCTCGATCTGGTGATGGCGCGGCTGGGAGAGAGAATGTGAGCCATGACCCGCTTCCGGCGACGATACCGCCGGCGGCGGAGCTGACATGTCGCTGACATCGGGCAACAGCTTGCGGTCACCGTCCTTGCGCGATGGTCTCGACGAACGCGGCCGTCGGGTTGGCCGTCACGAGATCAAGGTGAGACGCATGCGCAAGTTGTTGATCGCGGCTGGTCCCTCGGAACTGTCGTTCCGGCCGATGCTGCAGGTCGATGAAGAGGGATCCGCGTCCAGTCAGCGCGGCCGGCGCGGCAGCGGAGCCGGGCGAGCCAAGCGCGCCGAGGGCCGCGCCAAGCGGTCGGCCCGGCGGTTTCGCTGGGCGCGGCCGTTGCGCGCAATGGCCGCCATCCTTCGCGGCTTGCGGGCGACGCTGCTGGCTCTCTCTCCCGTGGAGATCCCGAGCGATGGGAGCGTACGGCAGGAGAGCTTGCGGGACATGTCGCCGGTTGTGCCGCGGCTTCGCGTCGTCGGCGGCTGCGGAGGAGCGCGCGAGGCCGCCGCCGTACCGGCCGCCGCGCCCAATGCGATCTTCTGCGCTGCGGCCACGCCTCGCCATCACGTCCGGTCGATGGACACGCCACGCGCCCAGCGCCGGCGGCTGCGCGCGCGCTGATCGCGTCACCGCATGCGTGCCCTGCATGCTCTGTCCGTCGCACCTTGCTTGTCCGCAGCCCGATGCCGTGATTGAAACGGACGGTGCGCGCCAGGCTCGCTGTGCTCGCCTCGCAGGAGGACGGATCGATCATGTTCGTGGCGCGTGCACTGCTGATGGCGGTCGCCTTTCTCTGCGCGACCGCCGCCCTCGCCGCCGACACGCCCGGCGAGACCAGGGGCACGGTGCTGGAGCCGTCGTCGGCGAATCTCGCGCTGACCTGGAGCCTGGCCCATGTGGTGTTGCCGGCGGCGCTCGTCGGCGGACGGCGCTGGGAGGGGCATGCGGAGGACGCGCCCGACGTGATCGGGATCGCGCCGCTCGTGATCGTGATGCACGGGTCGAGCGGCGTCGCGCCGGCGGTGAAGGAGTTCCAGGCCTGGCTCGCCGATGAGCTCGGCGTGGCGTCGGTGGCGCCCGACAGCCTCGCGATTCCCGATCGGCTGACCTACGCCTCGCCGGTCGACGTCGCGATCTATGAGCGCGTCCACGCGTTGCGGCTGGCCGAACTGGAGAACGCGCTGAAGGCGTCGCGCGATTGGAGCTGGGTGGACCGGCTGCGGATTGTGCTGGCAGGCACCAGCGAGGGCGCGGTGGCGGTCGGCCGCTACGCCGGCAAGGATGTGGCGGCGCGGCTGATCTATTCGTGGTCGTGCGAGGACAACTACTTCGTCACCGCGCCCAGGCTCGGCATCGGCCCAAAGGAGCCGGTGCTGAACGCGATTTCGGCGCGCGATCCGTATTTCTCGGCTGCCAATCCCTGGAACAAGGACCGCGCCGTCACCGGCTCCTGCGCCGCCGCGCTCAAAGACGATGCGAAGGCGGAGGTGATGGTGATCGATGCCGACGTGCACACGATCCTGAACCGGCCGGAGGTGCGCGAGCGGAGCGCTCGATTCCTGCGCGGCGTGCTGGAGCCCTGATCGGGCGGGCGGAGGATTGACGAGTGCTGAGACTGCTCGTGCTCGAAGGCAACTCGCTGGACGGCCGGCGCCGCTGGGCCGAGGTCGCCGGCGCCACGCCGTCGGAGAGCTACGCGGCCGTGCTGCGCGCGCTGGCGCCGGACGCGGCGATTGACATCGCCACGCCCGCCGATGCCGATGCGCGCCTGCCGCAGCCGATCGAGGCCTATCAGGGCATCGTCATCACGGGATCGGCGCTCAATATCTATCAGCGCGAGCCGGAAGCGCTGCGCCAGATCGAGCTGGTGCGGACGATCTTCGCGCGGGGCGTGCCGATGTTCGGCTCATGCTGGGGACTCCAGCTCGCAACCGTGGCGGCCGGCGGCGAGGTGTCGCTCAATCCGGCCGGCCGCGAGGTCGGCTTTGCGCGCAAGATCACGCTGACGGAGGCGGGCCGCGATCACCCGATGCATGCGGCGCGGGGCGCCGTGTTCGATGCACCGGCGATTCACAGCGACATCGTCACCCGGCTGCCGTCGGATGCGACGGTCACCGCGCACAATGCCATGAGCGAGGTGCAGGCCGCGGAGATCCGCAGCGGCCACGGCCGGTTCTGGGGCGTCCAATATCATCCGGAATTCAGCCTGCAGGACGTTGCCTGGGTGATTCGCCGCATCGGCCAGCCGCTGGTCGAGGAGGGCTTCTTCGTCGATCCGGCGGAGCTCGAGCGCTACGCAGCCGATCTCGCCGCCCTGCATCATGACCGCGCCCGGCGCGACATTCTGTGGCGGCTCGGGCTCGACCAGGACGTCGCGAATGACGGGGTCCGGCAGGCCGAGATCAGCAACTGGATCGCCTCGCTCGCGTGACGCTCAGAACGCTACCGCATGAACTGAATGATGAGCGGCGCCAGCGCCACGTTCATCAGCCCGACCAGCACCATCACGAGGCCGGCGATCGCGCCTTCCTCGCGCCCGATCTGGTGGGCGCGCGCGGTGCCCGCACCATGCGCGCCGACGCCGAACAGCGCGCCTCTGGCGAGCGTCGAGCGCAGTGGCAGCCGCGCCAGCACGACGTCGCCGACGGCGGCGCCGATGATGCCGGTGAGCACGACGAACACGGCCGTGAGATCGGGGATGCCGCCGATCTCGCCTGAGACTTCCATCGCGAACGGCGTGCTCATCGAGCGTGGCAACAGGCTCAGACGCAGCTCGCCATCGATGCCGAGGACATAGGCCAGTGCCCAACTGGTCGCCACCGCGGTGAGGCTGCCCGCGACCATGCCGGCCAACAGCAGCGGCCAGCGGCGGCGGATCAGCGCGCGTTGCTCATAGATCGGCACGGCGAAGGCGACGGTGGCCGGGCCGAGCAGCGCCACCAGCCAATGCGTGCCGCGGATGTAGTCGCGATAGGAGACGTTGAGCGCGAGCGCCGCGATCATCAGCAGCGCGGGCGCCACCGCCAGCGGCATCAGCCACCAGCGCGGCCAGCGCCGGTGCACGCGCTTCGCCAGCAGATAGAGCAGGATCGTCGCGAGCGACCAGACCGCCGCCTGGATCAGCGGCTCACGCCACAGCGCGGCGAGGGTCATGACGCTCGGTCCAACGGTAGCAGAGGTCGACGGTGAGCGCGGTCACGCACATCACGGCGGTGGTGCTGACGACGATCAAGGCGAAGATCTTCAGGCCGAGCAGGCCGAACAGTTCGCGATGGTCGAGCAGCGCCAGCACCGCCGGCACGAAGAACAGCAGCATCTCGGCCAGCATCCAATTTGCGCCGCGCTTGATGCTGGCGACCTTCAATCCGCCTGCCAGGACCAGAGTGAGCGCCAGCGCCATTCCGATGATGCCGCCTGGCAGCGGCAGGCCGGTCGCCCGGGCCAGCGCCTCGCCGGCAGCCCAGAACAGGCCGAGCAGACCGATCTGCACCAGCCGGTTGCGGCGGAGCAGGCGATGAACCCCAATGGAAATGCTGCGATGCATCATGTGGCGGCGTCCGAAAGTGATTGCGCGATCAAGGTATGCCGCATCGCAACATGTAGAAAGCGAATTGAATGAATGATATCAAGTCAAAAATCGAATACTGAGCCTGATTATGGAACTTCGAACCCTCAGGACCTTCGTCGAGGTCGTCCGCCAAGGCGGCTTCTCGCAGGCTGCCAAGGTGGTGTTTGCGACCCAGTCGACCGTCAGCAAGGCCGTCAAGCAGCTCGAGGACGAGCTCGGCCTACCCCTTCTGGACCGGCTCGGCCACAAGAGCCGCATGACCGCGGCCGGCGAGATCGTCTATCGCCGCGCGATCCGGCTGCTGGCGGAGCGCGACGACCTGCAGGCAGAGCTTGCCGAACTGCGCGGCCTGAAGCGCGGCGTGCTGCGCCTCGGCCTGCCGCCGATCGGGTCGAGCACGCTTTTCGCGCCGTTGTTCGCGCTCTACCGCCAGCTCTATCCCGAGATCGAGATCCGCCTGGTGGAGCACGGCAGCGACCGGCTCAGCGAATTGCTGGCTGCAGGCGACATCGATTTTGCCGGCCTGCTGCCGCCCATCGCCGATGAGTTTGCCGCGCAGATCGTGCGCCGCGAGCCGCTGATGGCGCTCGTCTCTGTCAATCATTCGCTGGCCCGCCGCAAAACGATCACGCTCGCCGAGCTCCGCGACACGCCGTTCGTGCTGTTCGAAGCCGGCTTCGCGCTCAACCGTATCCTCCGCGAGGCCTGCCGCCGCAATGGCTTCGAGCCGGTGGTTGCTGCACGCAGCACGCAGATCGATTTCATTGCCGAGCTCGCCGGTGCCGGTCTCGGGGTCGCCTTCCTGCCGCGCATGATCGCGACCCAGCGCACGCAGGTGCCGATCAGTCTCGTCCTGCTCGACGAGCCCGGCACCGAATGGACGTTGGCGATGGCCTGGCGTCGTGGCGCCTATCTGTCGCCGGCCGCGGCGGCGTGGCTCCGGTTGGTGCGCGAGCGCGGCGAGGCGTGAGCATGAGTGCGGCGATGTCGCTTCATCTGCGAGGAACGTGCGGCGAGACGGTCGGTGTCGCCATGACGGTGTCGCCATGACGATTGGCGAGGACCTGAGCTCTACGCACAACTCGCAATGATCGAGCACCTGTCGCAACGACGCGAAAGCGGAGCCCGGAGAGGCGATCTCGGACGTGCGGACGGGAACGGCAAGAGCTGACGAAGGTTGCCTTCGCGCGCTGACTCGTTGATCTGCGCGAGAGGACAATCGATGAGTGAGGAAGATCACGAGCACCCAGATCGCAAATCGCGAGATCGCAGGGAGCTGCGCGACGCGGATGCTCCGGCGGCGAAGCGGCCAGGCCCGGAAAGCATGCCTTCGGCTGGCCCACATGCGCGGCCCGACCTGACCGACAAGGACAAGACTCCCGGCACTGGCATGTTGCCGGAGCCGGGCGACGCCAATCCCAGTCCCACAGGCTGACGTCCCGTGCGTGACTGAGTGCGCGGGAACCAGGGGTGCTTTGACGCGTTTCCGCCTGCTCCGAAAGAACGTGACACGCGCAGGCGTGCCGCGCGCTCATTGATTGAACCGGAGGGCAAGGATGTGCCGCTGGATCGCGTACCGCGGTGAGACGACCGCCTTCGAGCACTATGTGACCGAGCCGGAACACTCGCTGGTGACGCAGAGCATCCGCGCGCTGGAATCCACCGCAGGCACAAATGGCGATGGTTTCGGTCTCGGTTGGTACGGCGATCATCCCGAGCCCGGCCTGTATCGCGAGACACGTCCGGCGTGGTCCGATGAGAATCTCCGCTATCTGTGCCGGCACCTGCATTCACATCTGTTCTTCGCGCATGTGCGCGCCGCGACCGGCACGGCCGTGACCCGTCAGAACTGCCATCCGTTTGCCTGCGGCCGCTGGCTGTTCATGCACAACGGCTTCGTCGGGTGCTGGAACAGGCTGCGCCGCAAGATCGAGGCTATGATTCCGGACGCGCTGTATCCTTCGCGGCTCGGCACCACCGATTCCGAAGCCGTGTTCCTCGCCATCGTCGGCGCCGGCATCGATCAGGACCCGATCGGTGCGACATCGAACGTGCTACGCGCGCTCCGCCAGCTGGTCAACGAGGACGGCCTGCGTGAGCATCTGCGCTTCACGTCCGCCCTGTCGAACGGCCACGATCTCTACGCGTTTCGCTTCGCTGAGAATGATCGCGCCAACTCGCTCTACTACCGGGAAGATGGCGATCAAGTGATCGCCGTCTCCGAGCCTTTTGACAAGGAGCCGGACTGGATCGAGGTTCCGCCCGATCACGTGCTGGTCGCGCGCGCGTCCAGACCCGCCGAAATCGTTCCGCTATTTGCCTCGGACTCTGCCGGTTTCGTCGCGGAACGCAAACGATCACAGAGGGTTGTCGGCGGCACATAACACAACAGAAACTGGATGATCCGCGATGTGCGGCATTTGTGGTGAAGTCAGGACTTCCGGACAGCCCGCGCTCGCGGCGCTCGGCCGAGTCAACGATGCGATGCAGGCGCGCGGTCCCGACGCCGCCGGCCTCTACGTGCAGGGCGGAATCGCGCTCGGCCACCGTCGTCTCAGCATTCTCGATCTATCAGCCGCCGCGCAGCAGCCGATGATCGATGCCGCGCTCGGCCTCGGCATCGTGTTCAATGGGTGCATCTATAATTTCCGCGAGCTGCGCGCCGAGCTGCAGGCGAAGGGCTATCGCTTCTTCTCCGACGGCGATACCGAGGTGATCCTCAAGGCCTATCATGCCTGGGGCAAGACCTGTGTTCAGCGCTTCAAGGGCATGTTCGCCTTCGCGCTGTGGGAGCGCGACAGCGGGCGCGTCGTGATCGCGCGCGACCGTCTCGGCATCAAGCCGCTGTACTACACCGAGGGGCCGGGCTTCCTCCGCTTTGCCTCGTCCCTGCCGGCGCTGCTCGCCGGTGGTGATGTCGACACCTCGATCGACCGAACGGCGCTGCATCATTTCTTCAGCTTTCACGCCGCCGTTCCGGCGCCGCGTACGATCCTCAATGGCGTGAAGAAGCTCGAGCCGGCGACGTTGCTGACGATCGAGCCCGATGGAGCGCAGCGCCGCGAACGCTACTGGCAGTTCAGCGTCGGCGCGCCGCGTCCATCCGATCGCGCCATGAGTCAGGAAGAATGGTCGGATGCATTGCTGGACGCGATGACATCGGCGGTGGACCGTCGCCGTGTCGCTGACGTGCCCGTCGGTGTGCTGTTGTCGGGCGGGCTGGATTCGTCGCTGCTGGTCGCGCTGCTGTCCAAGCTGGGACACGAGGACATCCGCACCTTCTCGATCGGCTTCGACGCGGTGGGCAAGCACACCGGCGATGAATTCCGCTACTCCGACATCATTGCACGGACGTTCGGCACCAACCACGAGCAGATCAGGATCGGCGGCAACCGCGCGCTCGACGCCTTGCCCCATGCCATCGCCGCCATGTCTGAGCCGATGGTCAGCCACGACGCGGTCGCGTTCCATCTCTTGTCGTCGGAGGTCGCCAAGCGCGTCAAGGTGGTGCAGAGCGGGCAGGGCGCCGACGAGGTGTTCGGTGGCTACAGCTGGTATCCAGGCTTCCTCTCGGCCAACGATCCCGTTCAGCAATATCAGAATGCCTATTTCGACTGGACGCATTCGGATCTGCAGCGGCTGCTGGCGCCGGAGTTGCTCGGCGACGACGTGAGCCTGGCATTCGTGGAGCGCTTCTTCGGAGATCATGCCGGCGCCTCGGCGGCGGACAAGGTGCTGCAGATCGACACCGAGATCATGCTGGTCGACGACCCCGTGAAGCGGGTCGACAACATGACGATGGCGTTCGGGCTGGAGGCCCGCGTGCCGTTCCTCGATCACGACGTGGTGGAGCTCGCCGCGCGCATGCCCGCCGAGCTGAAGGTGAAGAACGGCGGCAAGCACATTCTCAAGGAGGCGGCACGCCGCTGCGTGCCGGCGGAGGTGATCGACCGCCCCAAGGGATACTTTCCGGTGCCGTCGCTGCGCTATCTGCGCGGCCCGTTCCTCGACTATGTCCGCGACGTTCTCAACGACGAGAAGGCGCGCGCACGCGGCCTCTACCAGCGCGACTTTATCGACCACATGTTGCAAAACCCCGAAGCCGAGATGAGCCCCAAGGGACATTCGCGGCTGTGGCAGGCGGCCCTGCTCGAGGCATGGCTGCAGACGCACGGCATTTGACGTCTGACAGGATTGATCACATGGGATTGGATCCACGCATCTTGGAGAAGCTGCGGCTTGGCCTGAGCGATGACGAGCGTCGTCTGGTGATCCGCTCGGCCACCGGCAGCGAGGAAGTCACGGAATATTCGTTCGGCATCGAGGAGGAGTACTTTCTCGTCGATGCGCAGACGCGCGATGTCGCGATCCGCACGCCCGACGATCTGTTCGAGGCCGCCAACTGGTCGACCGGCGGGCAGGCCATGCGCGAGATGCTGCAGGCGCAGCTCGAGGTCGCCACCAACGTCCATGTCGATGTCGGCGACGCGCGCGAGGAGATGAAGTTCCTGCGGCGCGAGGTTGCCAGCGTGGCGAGTCAGTATGGCCTGACGATCCTGGCCTGCTCCACGCATCCGACCGCGAGGTGGCGCAGCTCACAGCCGAGTCCCAAGCCGCGCTACGCGGAGATGATGGAGGACCTTCGGATCGTCGGCCAGCGTAACATGCTGTGCGGCATGCACGTGCACGTCCAATTGCCGGACCCCGAGCGGCGGTTCGCGGTCATGCGGGCGATGATCCCGCATATCCCGGTGTTCGTCGCGCTATCTGCGTCCTCGCCGTTCTGGAATTCGCGCGAGACGGGCCTGAAGGGCTATCGGCTTGCCGCCTATGACGAGCTGCCGCGCAGCGGCCTGCCCGAGCTGTTCACCTCGAAGCAGCAATATGATCGCTATGTCGCGGCGCTGACGAAGTCCGGCGTGATGCCGGACGAGAGTCATGTCTGGTGGGCGATGCGGCCGTCGCTGCGGCATCCGACCTTGGAGTTGCGTGCGCCCGACGTCTGCACGTCGGTGGATGACGCCGTGGCGATTGCCTCGCTCTATCGCGCTTTGGCACGCTACCTCTATCTCAATCCCGATCTTGCGGAGACCGTCGGCAATGTCGAGCGCGCGATCGCGGTCGAGAACAAGTGGCGGGCGCAGCGCTATGGCACCGACTGTCTGTTCGTGACCGAGGACGGTCCCGTGACGGGCCAGGAGATCCTCAACCGCATGATCGCGGATGTCGCACCGCATGCGGAGGCTCTGGGATGTCTCGCCGAGGTCGAGCACTGCCGCATCATCATGCAGTTCGGCAGCTCGGCCGACTATCAGCTGCAGGCCTATCGCGAGTCCGGCGGACAGTTGTCGGCCGTGACGCGCTGGATCGAGGCGGCGACGGTGTCGCGCGCCGAGCCGCCGCGCTCACAGGCACCGGTCGAGCCGGCGCAATGACGCGGGCCTAGGTCGGCTGCCTGATCACATGGCCGTCGCGCGCGATGAGGCGGCCGTCCTTGTAGACTGAGCGGCCCTTTGGCACGGCGACGACAGCCTGCGGAACGTGCTCGGCATCGAGGGTGACAAAGTCGGCCCGCGCACCGACGCGCAGGCCGTAGTCCGCAAGCCTCAAGGCCTTGGCGCCGGCCTCGGTGACGAGGTCAAAGGCCATCCGCAGCTCGTCATCGACATAGAAGCCGGAGCGATAGCCGACCATCATGGCGCGGTTCAACAGATCGCCGTCGCCATAGGGCCACCAGGAGTCGCGGATGTTGTCGTTGCCGCTGAACACGGTGACCCCCGCCGCACGCAACAGCGCCACGGGCGGGAAGGGCCGCGCGCCCGGCGCGTTGGTCATGATGGCGACGCCAGACGCCGCCAGGACGTCGGCAATCTTCTTGAGCGGGTCAGCAGGCAGGTCGCCGAGCGCGTAGGCGTGGCTGACCGCGACGCGGCCTTGCATGCCGAGGGCGCGCGTGCGCGCGGCGATCTGCTCCAGCTCGAACAGGCCGAGCATGCCCGGATCGTGCAGATGGATATCGACGTCGACGCCGTGCTTGTGGGCTGTGCCGAACACGACGTCGAGATGCTTTTCGACGTCGCGGTCGAAGCTCGCGGGATCGAGCCCGCCGACGAGGTTGGCGCCGAGCCTGATGGCCTCGTCGAGCAGTTCGGGTGTGCCCGGGCTCTTGAGGATGCCGCTCTGGGGAAAAGCCACGAGCTGGATCTCGATCAGATCGCGATACTCGTCGCGGACGCGCAGGATCGTCTCCAGCGATTTGAGGCCGACCGAGCCGTCGACCATCACATGGCTGCGCATCCGCGTGGTGCCGTGGCCGATGCAGAGATCGAGCTGGTTGCGGGCGCGGACGTCCATCGGCGCCGCCGCCGCCATGTTCTGCGCCTGGAACGTGACGCGCTCATGCACGTCGAAGCCGTTGGTGCACGGCTTGTGCGGCTTCCAGGCATCACCATAGAAGCTGGTGTCGAGATGGATGTGGCCCTCGACGAAGCCGGGCACGACCAGCGCGCCGCCGAGATCGATCACCTCGCGCGCCTCGGGGCGCTCGGTCTCAGCGAGAAGCCCGCTGATGCGGCCGCCGTCGACCGTAATCGCATGGCGCGCGCTGCGGTCGAGCCGCGCATTGATGAACAGCTTGTCGACGGCCATGCACAATCCTTCCCATCTATCCGCCAGCATCGGAGCCGCCGGAGGGGCGGCCCGATGCTGGTGCCGATGAGACCACATTCTTGGCCAGGAGCCGCGACAGCCGCAAGCGTCTTCAGGCGGCGATCGCCTGCGGCAGTCCGGCGAGCCAGTCGCGCGCTAGCGTCACATCCGCCTGCGACAACTGGTGCCCCGCCGGAAGCGTCGTGTGGGTCACGTCGGCGCCGGCCTCGGTGAGCTGCGTGCACAGCTTCGCCGAATTGCTGGCGGGCACGATCGGATCAGCGAGCCCGGACAGCATCAGCACCGGCCGGCGCGCGAGCCTGGCGGCCGGAGGATGCGCCAGCGGCACCATGGCGCGGAACAGCACTGCACCGGTCAGCGCTTCCGGCTGCAGTAGCAGCAGCGCGGCGGCGATGTTGGCGCCGTTGGAGTAGCCGACCGCGAGCGGCGCTCCGATCCCGTAGTGCTGCCGCGCCGCGTCGATGAAGGCGCCGAGCTCCAGAGCGCGCCGGCGGACGTCGTCCTCGTCGAACACGCCCTCGGCAAGCCGGCGGAAGAAGCGCGGCATGCCATGCTCGAGCACTTGGCCGCGTGGCGACAGCAGGGCGGCGCCGGGCGACAGCGTAGCGCCGAGCGGCAGCAGATCGTTCTCGTCGCCGCCGGTGCCGTGCAGGAGCAGCAGCGGGGCTGCTCCCAGCGTGTGTCCGGGCTGGAAGCGGTGGGTGAAGGACAATGCCTCGGTCACGATGCGGCCTCCTCGAGATTGGGCAGCACGCCTTCGATCTGCTTGCGGTGCGATTCGAGGAAAGCGGGCAGCTTGAGGTTTCGTCCGAGCTCGGCGACCGGCTCGTCGACCGCGAAGCCCGGGATATCGGTTGCGATCTCGAACAGCACGCCGCCCGGCTCGCGGAAGTAGATCGAGCGGAAGTAGTTGCGGTCCTTCTGCTCGGTCGGATGCAGGCCGTGACGATCGACCAGCCGCTGTGCCATCACGCCCTGTGCGGCGTCATCGGCGGCGCGGAAGGCGATGTGATGCACCGACCCGGCGCCCTGCGCGCCACGCAGAAAGCCCCTGGCCTCGTAGATGTCGACCACGCTGCCCTCGGCGTCGCCGGGCGCCTTGAAGCGGATGACCGAGCCTTCGCGGCCCGTCTCTTCGAAGCCGAACACGTCGGTCAGCACGGCGGCAGTCCTCTCCGCGGAGTCGAGCAGCAGGGTCACGCCGTGGAAGCCGCGGATCGCGTGCTCCGCCGGGATGTCGCCGTTGCTGTAGCCGGGCTCGTTCTCCGCGCCGGGGACGCCGACCAGCGCCAGCGCCATGCCGTCCGGATCGGTGAACGGCAGCACGGATTCACCAAAGCGCTTCTCCAGCGCCTCATAGGCGATGCCCCTCTCGGTGAGGCGCTGCGTCCAGTAGCTAAGGGAGCGCTGCGGCACCCGGAACGCGGTCTGGTGGGTCTCGCCGACGCCGCGGCGGCCCGGCCGCACGCCGGCCCAGGGGAAGAAGGTCAGGATGGTGCCGGGGCGGCCGGTCTCATCGCCGTAGTAGAAATGATAGGTGCCGGGATCGTCGAAATTGACTGTCTTCTTGACGAAGCGCAGGCCGAGGTCGCGGGTGTAGAAGCCGAAATTGCGGATCGGATCGCCGGCAATCGCAGTCACGTGGTGCAGTCCGGGCATATGGGTCTCCTGTCGATGGACCCCCGAAAGGGCCGTTGAATTCCTGGGCGCAATATTGGCTCGCTTTGATTTGGAGACAATCCGTGCTCTTGTGACGTCTCTGTCTACGATTTGGCGACAATGGCGGCCCTATGGACAAGCTGAGCAGCCTGCGGGCCTTCGTGAAGGTGGTCGAGAGCGGCAGCTTCGCCGAGGCCGGCCGGCAGCTGCGGCTGTCGCGCTCGGCGATCTCGAAATATATCGGCGAGCTGGAGGCGAGCCTCGGCGTCCAGTTGATCGTCCGCACCACGCGCCATGCCAGCCCGACCGAGACCGGCCAGCTCTATTTCGAGCGCGCGGTCTCGATCCTCGCGGAGCTCGACGCCGCCGATCAGGCCGTCAGTCAGTCGCAGGCCGCGCCGCGCGGGCTCTTGCGCGTCAACGCGCCGATGTCGTTCGGCACCATGCGGCTCGGTCCCGTCGTCGCCGATTTCATGGCCCGCTATCCCGAGCTGCAGTTGCAGATCGTGCTGAGCGACGATCTGCTGGATCCCGTGCAGGACGGCTTCGACGTGACGTTGCGGATCGCCGAGCTGGAATCGTCGAGCCTGGTGGCGCGGCGGATCATGCCGGTGGAGCGCGTGATCTGCGCCGCGCCGGCCTATCTCGCGCGGCACGGCACGCCTGGCAGCCCGGAGGAGCTGCGTCGCCACACCTCTCTCACCTACGGTTTCCTGCTGACCGGCAATCAGTGGAAGCTCACCGGCCGCGACGGCGACCACTGGGTCCAGCCGGCGTGGTCGTTGTGCGTCAACAATGCCGAGGTGCTGCGCGACGTCGCCATCAAGGGACAGGGCATTGCGCTGATCCCGCGCTTCATCGCGGCGGACGCGCTCGAGAGCGGCGCGCTGACCGCGATCCTCGCCGATTACGCCGCGCCGCCGCTCGCGCTCTATGCGATCTATCCGCCGACGCGGCACCTCTCGGTGAAGGTGCGGCTGTTCATCGACTTCCTGGTCGAGCGCTTCGGCAAGGAGCGCGACGTGACCAGACCGTAGGCTGCAACTGAACCGCAAATCGCCTCGAACCTTTAACCGGGCGCTGATAGTGTTCCGAGCCGGCAGCAGAGAGGTAACGATGCATGGGGCGGCTGAGCACGCATATTCTGGATACGGTCAGGGGCAAGCCCGCGGCCGGCGTCGCGATCGATCTCGATGTCCTCGAACCGGACGGCTCTTGGCGCCGCGTCAAGCAGGTCCGGAGCAATGCCGACGGGCGCACCGACCAGCCGATGCTGGCGGACGATGACTTCGCCACCGGCACCTACATGCTGACCTTCCATATGGGCGCCTATTTCAGGACCCACGGCCTCGCCTCGGGCGATCCGCTGTTTCTCGATCTGATCCCGCTCCGCTTTTCCGTCGCCGATGCTGGCGCGCACTACCATGTGCCGCTGCTCGCGACGCCCTGGAGCTACCAGACCTATCGCGGGAGCTGAGCCGGATGAGTGCTGACGTCTATCCCCGCGATATGGTCGGCTACGGCCGCACGCCGCCGCATCCGCGCTGGCCGGGCGATGCCCGCGTCGCCGTGCAGTTCGTGATCAACTACGAGGAGGGCGGCGAGAACAACATCCTCCACGGTGACGCCGCCTCCGAAGCCTTCCTGTCCGAGATCGTCGGCGCCCAGCCCTGGCCGGGCCAGCGCCACATGAATATGGAGTCGATCTACGAGTTCGGCTCGCGCGCCGGCTTCTGGCGGCTGTGGCGGATGTTCACCGCGCGCAAGCTGCCGGTCACGGTATTTGCAATCGCCACCGCGATGGCACGCAATCCGGACGCCGTGGCTGCGATGAAGGAAGCCGGCTGGGAGATCGCCTCCCACGGCCTGAAATGGATCGACTACCGCGATGTCCCCGAGGCCGACGAGCGCGCCGATATCGGGGAAGCGATCCGGCTCCATACCGAGCTGACGGGCGAGCGGCCGCTCGGCTTCTACCAGGGCCGCACGTCGGAGCGCACGCTCGACATCGTGTTGAATGAGCAGGGCTTCGTCTACAGCGCCGATTCCTACGCCGATGAGTTGCCGTACTGGATCGCGGGGCCGCACGGCCCGCAACTGATCGTGCCCTATACGCTCGATGCCAACGACATGCGCTTCGCCACCCCGCAGGGCTTCAATTCCGGCGACCAGTTCTTCGCCTATCTGAAGGACAGTTTCGATACGCTCTACGCAGAGGGTGCGGAGAGCCCGCGCATGATGTCGGTCGGGCTGCATTGCCGCCTGGTCGGCCGTCCCGGGCGCGCGGCCGCGCTGGCGCGCTTCCTCGACTACATCACGGGTCATGACAAGGTCTGGGTCGCGACCCGGCTCGACATCGCCCGGCACTGGATCCGGACGCATCCGCCGGCCGGCGCGTGGCGGCCGTCGCAGATGTCACGCGTGCTGTTCGTCGAGCGCTATGGCGACATCTTCGAGCATTCGCCTGAAATCGCCGACCGCGCCTATCGCGCCGGCCTCACCGCCTTTGACGACGCGGCCGACGCGCTGCATACGACGCTCATGAACGTCGTCCGCACCATGAGCCGCGACGAGAAGCTGAAGCTGATCCGCGCCCATCCGGAGCTCGCCGGCCGCGAGGCGCTGGCGGGTGAGATGACGAACGACTCGATCGGCGAGCAGGGTCGGCTCGGCTTCACCTCGCTGTCGCGCTCCGAGTTCGAGCGCGTCGCCGACATCAACCGCCGCTATCGCGACAAGTTCGGCATGCCGCTGATCGTCGCTCTGGCGCTGCACGCCGACCGCCCCTCGGTCATCGCCGAGATGGAGCGTCGCATCGGCAACGACCCGGACACCGAGATCGCCAACGCCATCGACCAGATCGGTCACATCACCCGGGCCCGGCTGGCGAAGAAGTTCGATCAGGACTGAGCGAGGATCCGCTCTGCGTCGGCAGCGACATCGAGCAGCAGGCGGTCGCGGCCGCGGGCCGCGATGAGTTGCAGACCGAATGGCAGTCCGTGAACGTTGGTGCCGCAGGGGATCGAGATCGCCGGCACGCCGGCGTGATTGGCGTAAGGCGTGAACACCGCATGCGCGCGCGGGCTCACCGGCTTGCCGCCGATCTTGGATGGGCCGAGCTGCGTGAATGGCCAGGCGACGCAGGGCACGGTCGGCGCCAGCAGCACGTCGGCCTGCGTGAAGAAGCTTGCGAAGGCCCGCGCGATCTGCGCGCTTGCCTCGAGCGCACGCGCGACATCGGCGCCGCTCAGGCCGAGCCCGCGCTCGATCTGCTTGGCGATATCTGGATCGAATTGCGCCGGATCATTATGGAAGGCGTCGCCGTAGAGCGCGGCCAGCCCGGCATGCTGGAGCGGCATCACCGCGTCCTCGGCAAGGCCGGCCGGCCAGACGGGATCCTTGTCGACAATCGGCATGCCGCCGGCGCGGAGGCGGTCGACCGCCCGCTGCAGGCCAGCGCTGATGTCGCCATCGACCGCGACGTCCAGCCCGAGCCGCGGCGAGAACGCCACGCGCAGCGGCGTTGCATGATCCGCCGCGGCCACATCGAACGTATCGGGATCGCGCGGGTCGGCGCCGGCCATGATCTCGAACGCAAGCCTGGCATCGCCGACATCGGTCGCGATCGGCGCGATCACCGAAATGCGCCAGAATGGCTCGGGGAATCCCGGCCCGTAGGGAATGGCACCGAACGACGGCTTGAAGCCGACCACGCCGACATGGGCCGGCGGCCGGCGGCTCGAGCCGCCGGCATCGGTGCCGATCGCGAGCGGCACGAGCCCAGCCGCCACCCCAACGGCGGGACCGCCCGACGAGCCGCCGGGCGTGAGCTGCGGGTCCTGCGGATGAACAGTCGGTCCGAACAGCTGCGAGGTCGTCACGCCCTTGCAGGCGAACTCGGAGGTTGCGCCGATGCCAACGATCACGGCGCCAGCGCGGCGCAGCCGCGCGATCGCGATCGCATCCTCGGGCGCGATGAAATCAGCGAACAGCCGCGAGCCCTGCGTGATGCGCCAGTCCTCGACCCAGATGTTGTCCTTGACCACGATCGGCACGCCGGCGAGCGGCATTGCTTCGCCGGCGGCCACGCGCGCATCGACGGCATCGGCCTCGGCGCGCGTTCGCGCCGGATCTGTCGTGACGACGGCGTTGAGGTCACGGGCCGCGGCGATCCGCGCCAGCGCCTGCTCGGCGATCTCTCTGGCCGTGCTCCGCCGCGCCATGACGGCGCCTGCGATGTCACTCGCGCGCATGGGATCGCTCCATCAGCAGTACGGCTGTGCCTGCGGCGGCCGTCAATCCGAGTGCGACGAAGCTGCCGCCGAGGCCGACGCGGGGCGTCAGCAAGGCGACGAGCAGCGGCGCGGCGACGAGGCCGAGAAACGAGGCGGTGAGCACCGCACCTGTCGCCTCGGCGACGCGTCCGGGCTTGGCGAGATTGGCGATCTCGGCGATGAACACGCCGTTCCAGCCGCTCGCCGTCAGCCCGAACACGATCGTGAGCAGGACCAGGATCGACCGGCTCAGCAGCGGCCCCCAGAGACCGAGCAGCAGCGCGCAGACCGCCATGCCGACGCCTGCCATCACCAGCACGGCCCGCGCCGAGCGCAGGCGTGTCGCGACAACGCCCCAGCCCAGCCGTCCCATCAGGCCGGCGCCTTGCGCCGAGGCCAGCACCCAGCCGGCCTCGACATGGCTGAGCGCGAGCTCTGACGTGCCGAAGCTGACGAAGCAGGTGTTGAGGATGACCTGCATGCCACTGAACGGAATCGAGGCGACCGCGAGCGCGGCCATGCGGCGGTCGGCGCTGATCAGTCGCAGCCGATCGGACAGGCCGAGCCGCGGCATGGCCGGCGGCGTGATCGCATAGGCCGGCCGCAGACGCTCGAAGCCGGCGAAGGCGATGGCGGCGCAGACGATCACGGCGGCATAAGCGGAACTCGGTGCCAGCAGCACGGCGATCGGCGGCAGCAGCAGCGAGCCGACGACGGCGCCGATCTGGCTGCCGGTCTGCCGGATCGAAAACACCATCGCGCGCTTCTCGGCCGGCACGAGACGTCCGAGCAGCGCTGAGCTTGCCGGTGTCTCCGGTCCGACCGCGAGCCCCAGCATCAGCCCGGCGCCGAGCAGGGCCCATCCACCCTCGAACAGGGCCAGCGACATGCCGGCGCAGACGGCGACCGCGCACAGCGCTGCGACGCGCAGCGAGCCGACGCGTTGGACCAGCGTGCCGCCCCAGAACGAGGAGACGAGGCTGATGGTGAAGGCTGCGGTGGAGAACAGCGACAGCTGCTCGATGCTCAGTCCAGCGCGCGGCGCGACGACGCCCGGCGCGAATAGCGCCAGCGACACCAGGGCCTGCAGCGCGGTCATCGCAGCGACCGCAGGCCACAGCGGCGCCGCTGGTGCTGACGCTTGCTTCGCGGCTATCATGCCGCGACAACCTGATGGCGGAGCACGAAATGGCCGGTGGAATCTCGGTTCATGCGGTTGACGTGGCGAACGGGCGCCCCGCGCGTGGCCTGCGCGTCGCGATCTGGCGCGTGACGCCGGATCGCACGCTGCTCGCGGAGGGACAGCTCGGCGCCGACGGCACCTTGCAGGCGCCGGTCGTCAAGGGTGACGGCGTCATCGCCGGCGAGTATGAGGTGCTGTTTCATGTCGGCGAGTTCTTCGGGGTTGGCGCTCAGACGAAATTCCTCACCACAGTGCCGTTTCGCTTCGCGATCGACAAGGTCGAGGAGCACTTTCATCTGCCGCTGAAATTCACCCCCTGGGGCTATTCGATCTTCCGCGGCGCTTAGGGAAGCGCGTCTGACGCTATATGGTAAACTCAACGAATAAGTTGCCCCGACGGTCGAGCCCGTCAATCAGTCGCTGGTCATGCCCGGGCTTGTCCCGGCCATCCACGTCCCTCAGCGATCGCCGGCCGACGTGGATGGCCGGGACAAGCCCGGCCATGACGGCTTGGAGTTGGACGGGCACGAACTCCCAATTTCAGGAAGGGGCACTCAGCCTCAGCCCGTCAGCCGCTTCGACAGGCCGGTGGTGCGCTCCATGATCGCCATCAGCGCGATGGTGGCGATGATCAGCACGCTCGACAGTGCGGCGATGGTGACGTCGAGCTTGCCTTCGAGGTCCTGCCACATCCGGATCGGCAGCATGTCGGTGGCGGCATCGCGCAGGAACAGCGACACCGGCACGTTGTCGAACGACGACATGAAGGCGATGAACGCACCGGAGATGATGCCGGGGCGGATCAGCGGCAAGACGATGCGGCGGAACGTGTAGAGCCTGGAGGCACCGAGGATCGCCGAGCTTTCCAGCAAGGTTGGCTCGAGCTGCGCCAGCGCCGCCACGGTGTTGCGGACCACATAGGGCACGCAGACGATGGTATGGCCGATCACCAGCGTGAGCAGCGAGACCGGCAGGCCGATCAGCGAGAAGAACATCAGCGCCGCCAGCCCGAAGGCGAGTGCCGGCAGTACCAGCGGCGACATGAACAACGAGTCCAGGAGCTTCGCCGTGAGCGTCTTCGAGCGCGAGATCGCCAGTGCCGCGGCGACCCCGAGCACGACCGACAGGCCCGTCGACCACAGTGCGACGACGACGCTGTTGCGTGCTGCGAACTGCAGCTGCCAAGCGTTCCACAATTCGACATACCATCGCGTCGAATAGCCCGGTGGCGGGAATTTCAGCGAGAAGCCCGAGGTGAACGAGACGATCACCACGACCAGCGACGGCGACACGATCAGGATGAGCGCCAGCACGGCGATGACCGTCATCACGATCTGGAAGCTCAGCGCTTCCCAGTTCCGCTGCCGGCCGCTCATCTGGCGTCTCCATAGCCGCGAGCACGGCGGCCGAGTGTCGAGAACAGCGCAACGATGGCGAGCACCGCGAACAGGAAGATGATCGAGATCGCCGCCGCGAACGGCCAGTTCTGCAGGGTCGAGGCCTGCTGGTAGAGATACATCGGCATGAACAGCATCTGCCCGCCGCCGACCAGGGACTGCGTGATGAAGGCGGTGATCGCGGCGGCATAAGTCAGGGTGCAGCCGGCGATGATGCCGGGCATCGACAGCGGCAGCATCACCTTGACGAAGGTGCGCCAGCTACCGGCGCCGAGTGAGGCCGAGGCGTCGGAGAGATTGGGATCGATGCGGCCGATCGCGGTGATCAGTGGCAGCACCATCAGCGGCATCTGCACCTGCGCCAGCGCCGCGATCAGTCCGCCCTGGGTGTAGATCATGCGCAGCGGCGTGCCGATCAGGCCGAGCGATTGCAGCACGGAGTTGATGATGCCCTGCCGGCCCAGGATCACGATCCAGGCGAAGGTGCGGACGACGACGCTGGTGAGCAACGGCAGCAGGACGATCATGATGATCAGGGTCTGCACCCGGCTGCCCGAGCGCTGATACAGCCAGGCGATGGGATAGCCGAGCACGAGGCAGGCGAGCGTCACCTCGGCGCCGAGCAGCAAGGTCGAGCCGAGCACGGCGAGGCTGAAGGGGTCGGTCAGGAACTTGATGTACTGGCCGAGCCCCCACACCGTCGCCGCGGTGTCGTTGTGCAGCGAGAGATAGAGCAGTTGCGCCAGCGGCAGCACGAAGAAGATCGCGAACACCAGGCCCAGGGGCAGCGCAAGCCCCAGGCTGAAGCTGGTCACGTCTCCAGGTGCTGTCGTGGCGCTCTTCATCGCGTCAGATCTTGATGTCGCGGTTGAACTTCTCGATCCAGGACGCGCGCTGCTCGTTGATCTTCTTCCAGTCCTGGAACACGAACTTCTTCTTCAGCTCCGCGGTGTCCTTGGCCAGCACCTTGGCGATCTCGCCGGTCATGGCCACCTTGGTGTTGGTCGGCACGATCAGATAGGGCGAGTTCATCAGCGTGGTCTGCACTTCCGGCGACAGCGCCGCCTCGATCAGCTTGAAGGCGAGCTCCTTGTTCGGCGAGTTCTTGACGATGTGGATCGTGGTCTTGAAGGCGATGGCGCCTTCCTTGGGCGCCACGAACTCGACCGGCACGCCACGCGCTTTCAGGATCTGGATGGCGTTGAAATTGCCGGGCGAGATGTCGATCTGGCCTTGCTGGAACAGGGTCGCCAGGGCGCCGGGATTGGCGGCGACCGCGGCGAGGTTCGGCTTCAGCTCCTCCAGCGCCTTGAAGCCCTCGTCGACATTGGCCTCGGAGCCGCCGCGCATGCGCGCGATCTCGACCAGCCAGCCGGTGCCGAGCGTCGAGTTCAGATTGGTGATGCCGACCTTGCCCTTGAACTCGGGCTTCCACAGGTCGGCCCAGGAAGTTGGCGGCGTCTTCACCGTCTCTGGATTGTAGGTGAGGCCGACGACCTGGAAGAACGGCGCCGGGCCCATCGCGTCCTGCGCTTCCGGAATCAGGTCCTTGAAGTACGCGCTCTTGTCGGCCGGGAACGGATCGACGAGATCCTGGCCGATCGCGACCAGCGCCGGACCCGGATCGTGCAGCATGACGTCGATCGGCGGATTGGCCTTGGCCGCATTGACCTTGGCGATCTGATCGACCGACAGCATCGGGTCGAGCACGATGGCGGCATCGGCATTGGCCTTGCGGAACGCCGGCACGAGGACCGCCTTGTGCGCCTCCTCCCAACTGCCGGTGAAGGTCGCGAACACCAGCGGCCGCGCCTGCGCGAGGCTCAGGCCAGGGAAGGCGTGCATGGCTCCCAGCGTCAAGGCGCTGGTCAGGAGCCGGCGGCGATCAAGCATCATGTTTCACTCCGATGTGTCTGTTGGTCTATTGCGGGAAGACGGTGGCGAGGCCGGGTGCGATCGGTGCGACCCGCACCGGCGCGCCGGCATCGCGCAGTGGCGTGTCGCCGGTGCGGGCCTGCGAAATCTTGATGCTCGAGCCGTCGCTGGCCTTGATCTCATGGACCACGGTCGCGCCGAGCGGCAGCGCCATGCCGATCTCGCCGGCAAAGCCGGTGTCGTCGCTGACGAAGGTGAGATGCTCGGGACGCAGGCACACGGTGACCTTGTCTGAGGCACGTACCGGGGTGGGGGCGCGCGCGATGATCTCGCCGCCGGCCTCGAGGCCGACCTTGACGCTATCAGCGTCGGTCGCGATCACCGTCCCCTTCATCTTGTTCGCGGTGCCGACGAAGCTGTTCACGAACAGCGTCTGCGGCTGATCGTAGATCTCGGAGGGCGTGCCGAACTGCTCGAGATGACCATGGCTCAGAACGGCGACGCGGTCGGCCATCGACAGCGCCTCCTCCTGGTCGTGGGTCACGATCAAAGTTGTGATCCCGGCCATGCGCTGCAGCCGCTTGACCTCGATCTGCATGTCCAACCGCAAATTCTTGTCGAGCGCGGCGAACGGCTCGTCGAGCAGCAGGATCGACGGTTTGATCGCGAGCGCGCGAGCCAGGGCCACGCGCTGTTGCTGGCCGCCCGACAATTGCCGCGGCAGCCGCTCACCGAACGGGCCGAGCTGCACCATGTCGAGCAGCCGCTGCGCCTCCCTGTTGCGCGTCGCCTTGTCGACGCCGCGCGCGGCGAGGCCGTAGCCGACATTCTCGGTGATCGAGAGATGCGGAAACAGCGCGTAGTTCTGGAACACGATGCCGACGGCGCGGCGGTTGGGCGGCAGCGCGTCGACGACGTCGTTGCCGATGATGACGCGCCCCTCGCTCTGGCCGATGAAGCCGGCGATGATGCGCAAGAGCGTGGTCTTGCCGCAGCCCGAGGGCCCAAGCAGGGCGATGATCTCGCCGCCTTTCACGTCGAGATTGATATCGGATACGGCCACCGTGCCGCTGGCGAAGCGGTGGGTGATCCGATCCAGAACGAGCGACTTGGCTTCCGATACGCTGGCCATGGGCCTCCTGCTCAACTGATCTGAAAAAGCAAGAAGCGTGCCGCCTTTTCAGGCAACGAAGGCGGCTTGTGTACAGAAGAGGAAGTGGGGGTATGGGAGTATGACGGGTTTCGCCCGAGCTCGCAGCTAACAAGATCTGGCTCGCTCTCTCCCCACGTCATTCCGGGCTCGCGCCGACAGCGTCCCGGAATGACGTGGGGAGAGAGCGTTGCGACTCACACGGCCCAACTACCCGTCGCGATGCTCCAGCCGGGCGGCCAGCGCCTCGGGCAAGCCCGTCGTCGGCTTCGCGGCCGGGCGGCGGAAGGTGCCGGCGGTGGCCTTGCGCATCTTCAAGGCGAGCAGTGCTTCGGCCTGCTTCACCGCGGCGATCACCTGATCGACCACGGGGACGGGAATGCGATGCGCGACGCGGGCGGCGAGCCCCGACAGTGGCGCGCCGGCGAAGATCAGGACGTCGGCCTCGTTCTCCTCGACCGCGCGCAGCGCCAGCTCGACCAGCAGCTCCTCCTTCTCGTGCTGCACGTCGGAGATCTGCTTGAAGCTGCCGTCGAGCATGCGGATGCCGGCGCAGCGCTCCATCAGGCCGTGCATGCGCACGCACTCCTCGTACCAGGGACCCAGCGCCTGCGCGAAGGTGACGATGGCGAAGCGGCGTCCGGCCATGCAGGCGGTCAGCATCGCCGCCTCGGCAAGCCCGATGACCGGCACGTCGAACAGCTCGCGGGCCGCGAACAGGCCGGGATCGCCGAACGCGGCGATGATCGCGGCATCGAAGCTGCCGTTGCGCTCCGCCAGCATCTCCAGCGCGACGGCGCCGCCGATCTGCGCCTCCGCGCGGGTGGCGATATAGGGCACGCCGCGCGGCGCGGTGCAGGGGATCAGGGTCGTGCCGGGCGCGGCGGCGTCGCGGCCGACCTGCAGCATCAGGTCGGTGATGTCGGTGCGGATGTTGGGATTGAGCAGCAGGATGTTCATCGGGCGCGCTTGATGGTCGGAAATGCAAGATTGCCGGAAATGCGAGCGCCTTGTCCACGCCCGGCGCAGCCTATCATGTCATCAGGATCAGGCGCGTGGGTCGCTCACTTGCCGGTCACATGCACGGCCGGCGTCGCGCCGCCGTTCCATTGACCGCCGATCGCGCGCTCGATCTGGGCCGCGAGCTGCAGCAGCAGGCCGTCATCGGCCTGCTTGCCGATCGCCTGGATGCCGAGCGGCAGGCCGTGCTCATTGGTGGCGAGCGGCAGCGAGATCGCCGGGACGCCGCAGAGATTGGCGAGGGGCGTGAAGGCGAAGTTGCGCCACAGGTTCTCGAACCAGTCGAGCACGTCGGGATTGTCGCTGATGGTCAGGTATTCGGTGGTACCGATCTTCGGCGTCGGCAGTGCCGTGATCGGGGTCAGGATGATGTCCCAGTCCTCGAAGAACGCGCCGAAGGCGCGCGACGTCGTATTGAACACCGCCTGCATCGCCGCACGCTCGGCGAAGCTGGTGCCCTTGCCCGCTTCCCAGATCCGGATGTTGATCGGCTCGATCAGGTCGGCCGGCGGCCGCCCGAGCTTGCGTGATGCGAGCAGGTTGTTGATGACGATCGCGAAGTTCGAGATGTAGCAGGTGGTCTGGGCCGCGAACGCCTGGCGGTAATCGACATCGGGCAGCGCGTAGCCGATGTGGTGGCCGAGGCCCTCGAGGATTTTGCCCACACGCTCCAGCTCAGAAGCAATATGCGGCGTGGCGCGGTAGTCGCCCCATTGATGCGACAGCGCGATCCTGAGCTTGCCGGGATCGCGCTTGATCAACTCGACATAGGGCTCCGGCGTGGTCCAATACGGCATGAACTCGCCGGGCGCGCCGCCGCGGCAATGATCGACGAATGCCGCGGTGTCGCGCACGCTGCGCGACTGGCAGCCCTGGATCGAGACCAGGCCGCTTAGATCCGACAGATGCGGCGCGATCGAAAACACGCCGCGCGAGACCTTCAGCCCGATATTGCCGTTGACGCCGGCGGGAATGCGGATCGAGCCGCCGCCGTCGGTCGCATGCGCGATCGGCACCACGCCGGCGGCGACCATTGCCGCACTCCCGGCCGACGAGCCGCAGGTGGTGTAGTCGGTATTCCAGGGGTTGCGCGTGACGTAGACGGCCGGGTTCTCCGCCGAGCTGCAGACGCCGAACTCCGGCGTCGTGGTGCGGCCCATCAGATTGAGGCCGGCCT
Organism: Bradyrhizobium sp. SZCCHNPS1003; assembly: GCF_032381555.1. Classification (NCBI taxonomy): domain Bacteria; kingdom Pseudomonadati; phylum Pseudomonadota; class Alphaproteobacteria; order Hyphomicrobiales; family Nitrobacteraceae; genus Bradyrhizobium; species Bradyrhizobium sp. SZCCHNPS1003. Next base: position 79,806 of record NZ_JAUHIU010000014.1, on the reverse strand, counting down.
TGCGCATCTTCGCCGTCAGGTGCGTGTCGGCGGCGGGACGGTTGCCGCGCATGAACAGCGAGCCCTGCTCCTGCAGCCGTCCGGCCATGGTCGGCCCGAGATCCTTCATCAGGAACGGCAGGCCGGCAAAGGGGCCTGCGAGATTGGCGCCGGCCTTGCCCGGATCTTCCACGGCATCGGCGAAGACTTCGACCACGCCGGACAGCGCGGGATCGACTTTTGCGATTGCCTCGGCTGCCTGCCTTGCCAGCTCCGCCGCCGTCAGCTCGCCGCTGCGAACGCGCGCCGCCAGCGCCATGCCATCATGCCGGGCCCACTCGTCCCAGCTCATCGCCAACGTCATCTGTCTTCCGATCCTTGCGCGCCGACCATCGATGCTACGCGTTCGAACGGTGCGATGATCAGGCGCTGTTCCACTTCCGGCGCCGCGAACCTTAGTTTGCACGAGAGCCAAGTCAATCAGTCGCCCTGCATGCTGCCATACGATCCTATCATGCGGCGCGGCCGACGACCGTCCACAATGAAGCCGACATACGAGCCGTTCCGGAAAACGGGACCGCAGCCCGCGGCGCCGGACGTTGACGCTCGTCAAGGCCAGCGCATGGCGCGCGTGCTTGATGGGGTCATGGATATCCTGACCTTCGGTGCGGCGGGCGCAGCGCTGCTCGTTACGCCCGGCCCAACGAACACGCTGCTCGCCACTGCCGGTGCGAGTCGTGGCGTGCGCGCCTCCGTTCATCTGCTGCTCGCCGAGCTTGCCGGCTATCTGCTGGCGATCGCGACGCTGCGCATCACGCTCGGTCCGCTCGTCGCGACCGCGCCGCTGGTCGGACAGGCTCTCCGTGTCGTGGTCGTGCTCTATCTGCTGCACCTCGCTGCCGCGCTCTGGCGCCACGGCAGCAGCAGCAGCGCAAGCGATGCGGCGCCGGTCACCCTGCGCGGCGTGTTCATCACGACGCTGTTCAATCCAAAGGCCATCATCTTCGCTTTCACCTTGCTGCCGCCGGAAGGCGATGCGGCGAGCCTATGGCCGTTCTTGGTCGTGCTCGGACTCTCGACTGCGACGATCGGAGGAGCCTGGATCGTGCTCGGCGCGACGCTGCGCTGCGGCCTCGGGCATGTCGTGCCGGCGTCGCTCGGCTATCGCTGCAGCGCTGCGGCCCTGACGCTGCTGGCCTGTGTGATCCTGGCGCCCGCCCTTGGCGCGCTGTGAACGGTTCCGCTTGTTACTGGTGCTGCCAGCGGACGCGCGCGCAGGCTAGACGACGCGGCCTGCAGCATTCGATCCGGATGCCGCAGGCCGCGTCGCGAAGCTATCAAGGACCTAGTTGAAGGCCATCGGCGCCGCGCTGGCCATCCAGCCGTCCGGCCGCGTGTTGCGGGCGAGCCGCTGGTAGCTCGGCGCACGGGCCTCGCGCGTGACACGAGCCGCCGCGCCGAACATCGCGGAACCGCCATTCGGGTTCACGATCGTGTAGCCGGCGATCGAGCGGGGATGTTCGCGAGTGACGTGGCCGCCGGAATTGCCGTCATGCACATACCAGATGTTGCCGGCGACCTGCTGCTGCAGGATCATGACGTGGCCGGACCGGACGGCAGCCATTCCCGGTGCGGGAGCTGCGCGCGGAAAGCGACGCCAGTTCGACGCGAGATTCAGCTCGGGAACGACCCGGCCGAACGTGTAGAGCGACGCTTCGCAGCCGCAAAATGCATGCGGACATCCCGATGGGCGGCCGCCGACGACGCGACCTTCGCCGGGAATCGAGGCCATCGCATTCATGTAGGAGTGGTGACGGTGCGAGTAGTGATGATGATGGTGACGAGGACGCGCCTCGGCTTGAACGGAGAGAGCCAGCAATGCGGCGACGACAATAACAACGCGGTACATTCGGAGGACTCCTGTACGCTGTGAAATCCCCCTGCCGCGCGCCAATCAACGTCCAAACATGTCCTCAAGGTGACCGAATCGCCCCTCAGCCATGCAAATGCGGGACGGCGCTGCCCGCTCAGACTGGTTCCAAATCATTCGGAGTGATTGACTCTCGACGTCGAGGATGACTCACAACAAATGAATGTTCCGCTTTGGGAAGTTCAGACTACCTACTAACAGCGCGGCGACCGCGGCTGGCCTTCAGTCGTCCTGATAGCTGCAAGGATGCAATCAGGATAAGCAATCAGGACAAGTAACATCCTCCACGCGTGCGGCGCTCTTGGACATTCCGTTCCAGACCACGACAGGAGATCGTCATGATCACGTTCCGCGGCAGCTGCCTCTGCGGCCAGGTCGGCTTCGAGGTCGACGGGCCGTTCGACAAATTCCTCAATTGCCATTGCTCGCGCTGTCGCAAGGCCAGCGGCACGGCGCACTCCTGTGAGGTCATCGTCAAGGCGGCGGCGCTGCGCTGGCTGCGTGGCGAGGCGAACGTCACGCGGTTCGACTTGCCCCGGGCGCGCAGTTTCGCCACCGCCTTCTGCAGCACTTGCGGCAGCCCGATGCCACATCTGACGCGCAGCGGCCGCGAGGCGATCATTCCCGCCGGAGGCTTCGATGAGCCGCTCGGCGCCGTTCCCGATCGCCACGTGCATTGGGCGTCCCGCGCCGACTGGTACGTCGATGGTGATGGGCTGCGCGTCGAGGACTGACGCGATCAAGAATGCCGCTCGTCGGGCGACTCATGCCCCTCGTGCCGAGATCGGACAAGCCTGTCGAGGCGTCAGATACGCCCGATCGCCGCTGCGTCCGGAATCCGATTTCACGAGCAAGTTCAGGCTGATTTGGGCTGTCCAGTCCCGGCAGAAAAAATATCCCGCTTGGCAATTTCGGAAAATCATGATTGTTTGTCGCTGTCCCGCCTCATCGACGAGGGGCGCTGCGCGGTCGTCACGAAGCGTGGAGGTGGGATGTGATGGGCGGGCCGGTTTGCAGCGTGGTCATTCGCGCGGACGAACAACATCGGCTCGCACGGTCAAGTCGCGTGGTCCTGATACTCCGATGCCAGTATCAAGCCTGCGCCGGCGCCAACGGCGCCGCGTGGGTGACGGTGACCAGAAAGCCCGGCGCACCGGGGAGAATGCGAAGCAGCCGTTAAAGCCATCGCGCAGGGAGGGCCGGATCGTCCGGCTGGACCTGTGGTACCTGCCGCCTGCATTTTTTGAGCAGGCGGGCCACGGGCCTCAGTCGAGGTCCGGCCTTCCCTGCACCCTCGCTTTGGAGAGGGTGACTGCAAGAGCAATACTCGGACGCGAAAGCGGGTGCGAGGATGAGCTGCCATGCCGGCAAACTTCGTGGCCATCCCGCGCAGTGATGACGCAGTGATAAGGTGACAGGCCCACCGAATACTCCCGTGTCGTCCCCGCGAAAGCGGCGACCCATAAACACCGAAGCCTGCGCTGGACCGAGCTGGAGCCACAGCCGCGTATCATCACAGACGCCGCGGAGTATGGATCCCGGCGTTCGCCGGGATGACAGCGGAGGATACGGCGAGCGATGACAACGCGGCACGGAAGCCCCTTTCCCATTGACCCCCTTCTCGATTGGCCTATCTCTTCAACACCGCAAAGAAACGGAACTGGATACCCTGATGACCGCACATCCGCGCAACTTCGATGCCGCCATCGATCCCGTCAAGCTCGACCGCCTGGCCGAGGTGGCGGTGAAGGTTGGCCTGCAATTGCAGCCGGGTCAGGATCTGCTGCTGACCGCGCCGTCGGTGGCGCTGCCGCTGGTGCGCAAGGTCGCCGAGCACGCCTACAAGGCCGGTGCGGGAATCGTGACCTCGTTCTTCTCCGACGAGGAGCTGACCTTGGCGCGCTACCGTTTCGGTCATGACAACAGCTTCGATCGCGCCGCCGACTGGCTCTACCAGGGCATGGCCAAGGCATTCTCGGAGAACACCGCGCGGCTCGCCATCGTCGGCGACAATCCGATGCTGCTGTCGGGACAGGATCCGGCCAAGGTGGCACGTGCCAGCAAGGCGAACTCCAAGGCCTACCAGCCGGCGCTGGAGAAGATCACCAATTTCGAGACCAACTGGAACATCATCGCCTATCCGAGCCCGTCCTGGGCCAAGCTGGTTTTCCCGGACGTGCCGGAGGAGGTCGCGGTGGCGAAGCTCGCCGATGCGATCTTCGCCGCGTCGCGCGTCGACCGCGAGGATGCCGTGTCCGCCTGGGAGCGCCACAACGCGGTGCTGCGCGAGCGCACCGGGTGGCTCAACGGCCAGCGCTTCAGCGCGCTGCATTACACCGGACCCGGCATGGACCTGACGATCGGTCTCGCCGACGACCACGAATGGGAGGGCGGCGCCTCGACCGCCAAGAACGGCATCACCTGCAATGCTAACATTCCGACCGAGGAAGTGTTCACGACGCCGCATTGCCGCCGTGTGTCGGGTCACGTCGTCAGCTCCAAGCCGCTGTCCTATCAGGGCACGCTGATCGACAACATCCAGGTCAGGTTCGAGGAGGGCCGCATCGTCGAGGCCAGGGCCTCGAAGGGCGAGGAGGTCCTGAACAAGGTGCTCGACACCGACGAGGGCGCGCGCCGGCTCGGCGAGGTCGCGCTGGTGCCGCACTCCTCGCCGATCTCCAAGAGCGGCCTGTTGTTCTACAACACGCTGTTCGACGAGAACGCCGCCTCGCACATCGCGCTCGGCCAGTGCTACTCGAAATGCTTCATCAACGGCACCTCGCTGTCGCCGGAGCAGATCGCCGCCCAGGGCGGCAACCGAAGCCTGATCCACATCGACTGGATGATCGGCGCGGCCGACACCGACATCGACGGCCTCCATGAAGATGGCCGTCGCGTGCCGGTGTTCCGCAAGGGCGAGTGGGCCTGACGCATGACGGGCCGGCGTCACGCGTGCACCGGCCCGAAACGAGCCGCGAGCGATGCTCGCGGCGGTGTCGTCGTCGGCCGAACGTGCCTACTGCTTGGCGCTGCCGGTGGTGGCCTGCACGTCGATCGTGATCCGCTCCGACATGACCGGCTTGTTGTGCGGGATGTGGCTCCAGTCGCCGAGCACGAGCTGCAAGGTGTGCTTGCCCGGCGTGAGATTGACCGAGGCTTCGGTCTGGCCCTTGCCGAAATGCACGTGGCCGGCATCGACCGGGATCGCCTCGTTGAGCGAGTCGCCCTCGAGCGCGGGCGCGTCGATCAGCAGGTGGTGGTGGCCGGTGTTGGGGGCCTCGGTGCCGGACGGGGCAACGCCCATGCCGGACAGGCCGAAGCGGATCAGGACCGGCGAGGAGACGGTGTCGCCGTCCTTCAGGTTGATGAAGTAGGCCTTGGCGTTGTCGGGGGCGGGCGTTTCGCCCGCCATGACGAGGCTGGCGGTTGCAAGGGTGGCGGCGGACAGCGTGAGGGCGAGTGCGAGGCTCAGTCGGCGCATCCTGGGAAATCCTTATCTCTGCGAAGGCGGCAAATCTTTAAAGGCGACGGCACAACTCAGGATGGGCAGGGCGACCAGAGGGAAGCCTGTCCGCATCTTGCAGTGCGGTCAAAGAGTAGATCAGCAGGTTTGGCGAGGCCGCGAACAAATTGCGGCGTTCGCGTGGAGTTTATAGCGCTTGCGTGTTTGTGATGCGACGGCTGGTCGCGGCGATCGGTTCAAATCTTAACGACTTCGGAAAGCAGCCATTAGGTGCAATCGGCTACGGTCGCGGGCTCACGCCGCCGTTCAGCCGGTCATTTCAATCCGATGCATTTGAGGTCCAAGATGTCCCCGTCCTTGATCGAAACCGCCAATCTCGCCGTCGACCTGGCGCCCGCTCCGATCGAGCCGTCCTGGATCATCGAGGGCAGTCCGACCGCGACCTCCTGCACCATCGCACGCAGCAGCGACGGGCTGGGCTCGACCATCGTCTGGCATTGCACCGAGGGCAAGTTCAACTGGTACTACGATTTCGACGAGACGATCCTGATCCTCGAAGGCGCGATCGTGCTGGAGAGCGAGGGCATGCCGGCGAAGCGCTATGGGCCGGGCGACGTGATCTTCTTCCGCGACGGCGCCCATGCCAAATGGCATGTCGAGGGCCACGTCAAGAAGCTCGCCTTCTGCCTGAAGACGCAGCCCTACCTGCTCGGCCTCGCGGTGCGCGTGATCAACAAGCTCAAGCGCATGTTCCTGACGCCGGAAGGCCGCCGCGGCACCAGCCTCGCGGGCGCCTGAGCTCATATTGTCCTGAGCATGATCTTCTCGGAAAACCGGCCTCCACTTTTCCGGATCATGCTCTAGACCCCGTCGAGGATGATCACGGTCGGGACCTGTGGCAGCAGCTCGCGCGACATCTTCAAGCTGCGCTCGGCGCGGCGGTCGATCTCGAACTGCTGGCCGATCTTGCGCATGAACTCGTCGAGCGGCGTCGCGAAGCGGTGCATCGGCAGCACCACGGAGGCGCGCAGCCGCTTGGTGATCTCCGAGATGCCGTCGAGCGACATCGTGTAGGTGCCGTCGATCGGCACCATCACCACGTCGAGCCGGCCGATCGCGGCGAAATGCGTCTCGTCCAGCTTGACGTGCAAATGGCCGAGATGGCCGATGCACAGGCCGGCAACCTCGAAGATGAAGATCGAGTTGCCGTCCTTGATCATGTCGGCGCCGATGGAATCGCTGAAGTAGCGGCGGATGTCGGTGGTGATGTTGCGAATCAGCACGTCGCCGATCCGCTCGAAGATCTGGGCCGGCTTGCCGTCGTCGCCCCAGCCGCGCAGCACGTGCGGGATGCGCGGATCTGGCGCCAGCGTGTAATGCGTCGAGTGCGCCCGGTTCATGGTGATCACGTCGGGCAGACGTCCGACTTGATAAGCGCCGCTGTAGTCGGTGGCGATGCGGATGCCCATCGGCGTGTCGATGAAGTAGGTCGAGTGGCCGGCATAGGTGATCGTCACCTCGTTGCCGGCCGCCGCCGTCCGGCGCAAGCTGACGGGCGTGGCGCGCGGCGGGGCGCTGGCCATCGCCAGGCACTCGCTGGTGCGCGGCCCCGATTGCGCCACAGCGGGCGATGCGAACGCGACCAGGACGGCAAGCAGCGAGACCAGCGGGCGCAGCATGGCGGTTCCTCTTCAACAGCGCGTGTGAGTGTAGCGAGGAATCCGGATCAGAACTATCCTCGGCGCGACGTCCGGCTGGACAGGGCGGCGCAACGATGCGGGAGGATGGCATGACGGATCGGGTGTTGCAGCCGCTGCGGGAGATCGATGCAGGCGTGCTCCGCATCGCCTATGTCGAGAGCGGGCCGGCCGACGGCCCCGTCGTCATCCTGCTGCACGGCTATCCCTACGACATCCACTCCTACGTCGAGGTCGCGCCGCGCCTTGCAGCTCATGGCTGCCGCGTCATCGTCCCCTATGTGCGCGGCTATGGCCCGACGCGGTTCCGCGACGCATCGACGCCGCGCTCGGGGCAGCAGGCTGCGATTGGCGCCGACCTGATCGCGCTGATGGATGCGCTGGTGATACAGCGCGCGGTGTTCGCCGGCTATGATTGGGGGGGCCGCGCGGCTTGCGTCGGTGCGGCGCTGTGGCCCGAGCGCTGCGCGGGCCTGGTCTCCGTGAACGGCTATCTGATCCAGGACATTGCGCGGGCATTGGAGCCGGCGCCGGTGCCGCGCGAGTTCGCGTTCTGGTATCAATGGTACTTCCAGACCGAGCGCGGCCGCGCCGGGCTTGCCGCCAACCGCGCCGAGATCGCCCGGCTGCTGTGGCAGCAATGGTCGCCGCACTGGCGCTTCGACGACGCGACCTTCGCGCGCGCAGCGGAGGCGTTCGACAATCCCGATCACGTCGACGTCGTGATCCACAGCTATCGCCATCGCTACGGGCTGGCCGATGGGGATCCGCGCTATCAGGAGCTGGAGCGGCGATTGGCGAGCCAGCCCGTCATCACCGTGCCCACGATCACGCTCGATGGCGACGCCGACGGCGTGATCCCGGCAACGGACGGTCAGGCGCATGCTGCGAAGTTCAGCAACCGGATCGGCCATCGCGTGATCGCGCGGGCCGGCCACAATTTGCCGCAGGAAGAGCCGGCGGCGTTCGCCGCCGCCGTGATGGAGGTGCTGCGCTGAACGCTTCAGGTTCGTGCCGGCCTCAGCTTCCAGGCTGCGAGCAAGAGGCCCGCGGTCATCAGGCCGCAGACGATGGCTGCCTCGGGCAGCGCGAGCGCCAGTGCCGCGGTCGCCGCCCAGCCGATCGAGGAGAACGCCTCGGCAAAGGTCGCCAGCCGCGACGAGGTCTGGCGGCAGCGGAACTGGCTGCGCCGCGCCTGGATCCGGAACCAGAGCTGGATGGCCGTGGAGGAGACGGTCGCGACCAGAACGGCAACGGCCGTGATCACCGCCTGCGCCGGCGCGACCCAGCCGAGCGCGAGCACGAGAGGCGCGAAGATCACCGCGATCGTGATCAGCACGACCTCGACCTTGGCGCGCACGATGCGCGTCGCCGGCAGCGGCGCCGTCGCCACCAGTTCGGGCGCGTCCTCGCCGGAGATGGTGAGCCAGGCGAGGCCGCCTGCGAGCTGGCCAGCCGCCATCACGACGACCGGCGTGATCAGGAACACCGCCTGCGAGCTGTCGGAGTAGCTGCGCCACAGCAGCAGCGCCGGAGGCAGCAGATAGAGCAGTTGCATCAGCGTCTGCGAGATCAGCCAGGGATCGCGCCGCAGGAGCATGAACTCCTTGCGCCGCAGCGCCTGCTGCTGCGAGCCGCCCCGAAACGACCTGACGCGTGCGCCGGCGCGGCTGGAGATGCCCTGGGCCGCGGCGCTGATCGCGGTGTCGGCGAAGCGCGGCGAGAACACCATCATGACGACGCCGAGCAACAGCAGGCCCGCGGCCAGCAGGATCAGCAGCGCCTGGCCGTCGCCGAGCGCCGCGCGGGCCGGCAGCCAAAGGATGCTGTCGGGATCGGGCGCGATGGCGGCCGCCGCATCCGAGGTGAGCACGGCGAAGCGCGACAGCGTGCCGTAGGACACGATCGCGGCGATCTGCAGCACGATGACGAAGCCGGCGCCGATCACGGCGGCCAGGATCTGGGCGACCAGCCGCGTTCGCGCCGGGCCGATCAGGCGGAACAGGACGATCGTGATGGCAATGGCGATCGCCGCCGCCGACAGGCCGACGGCCGCGACCACGACGAACGCCGCGAGCCAGCGTGCGCCGCCCTCGATCAGCAGCACGTTGACGAAGGGCGTCGCGAGCAGCAGCGCCATGCTGGTCACGGAGAGCGCGATCGCCGCGATCCGGACCGAAAAGATCTCGGCCAGCCGCACCGGCGACGACATGATGAGATCGAGGTCGGCGCGCGCGTAGAACACGCGGGTGACGGATTCGATCGCCTGCGACAGCATCAGCGCCCAGGACAGCATGATGGTCGCGGTGATGACGATCAGCGCGGTCTTGTCGAGCGGCAGCTCGAGATCGGCGTAGCGACCGACCACGACCCAGGCCGGCAGATGCATCAGGGCGCCGAACAGCACGAGACCGATGACGGCGGCCCGCGTGCGGCGGCGCCTGCCGGCCGTGATCATGCCGAGCCATTCCCGCCAGGCGAGCCTGAGCTCGTGACGGGCGAACCAGGCGAGCGTCGCCGCCCGCGTCATGCCGCGGACTCGACGTCGACCAGCGCGATGAACAGCTCCTCCAGGCTGGTGTCGGTGCGACCGTTCTGCTGGCGCAGCTCGGCCAGAGTGCCTTCGGCGACGACGCGTCCGGCGGCAATGACGCCGATCCGGTCGGCCATGCGCTCGGCGACCTCGAGGATGTGCGTGGTCATGATCACCGTGCCGCCGCGGCGGACGCGCTCGGCCAGCAGGCCCTTGACGTGCCGCGCCGACACCGCGTCCAGGCCCGTCAGCGGCTCGTCCAGGATGATCAGCCGCGGGTCGTGGATCAGCGCGCCGGCGAGCGCCACCTTCTGGCGCATGCCCTTGGAAAAGCCTTCGCAGCGCTCGTGCAGATGCGGCTCCAGCCCGAGCGAGGCCAGAAGTTCGGTTGCCGCGTTACTCGAGGTCGCGGGATCGATGCCCCACAGTCCGGCGACGAACTCGAGATATTCGAGCGGCGTGAGCTTGTCGTAGATCATGGGCTCGTCGGAGACCCAGGCCATCACCTGCTTGGCCGCGATCGGGTCGCGCAGCGCATCGATGCCGAAGATCTCGATCCGCCCGGCATCCGGGCGCAGCAGGCCCGCGACCATGCGCAGCGTCGTCGTCTTGCCGGCGCCGTTCGGGCCGACCAGTGCATAGAATTCGCCCGAGCGCACCACGAGGTCGAGTGCATCGACCGCCGGCCGCTCGAAACACTTCGTCAATCCTCGCACGGCGAGGGCGGGGCTGCCTGGGGTCATGACGGCACTATCGCCTCGATCGGTTCGCGTCTGCAATGTGGATGCAACTCGTTGCGGCGCGGTGAACGAGCCGCCGCATCGTGTCCTTCGGTGCCGGCCGGTTCCGTCGGCGCACTGTCCGCATTCCTGCCGTGCTCGTCCCGCGAACTCCCGGCCACGTCTCAAGTTGTGGGCGCGCGGCAACGATGCGGCGATCGTCAATGGTTCACGGAAGCCGTCCCCTCAGGCGACAGCGCTCGGACCTCCGCCATCAGGGGCAAGGCCTGATACCGGGAGATGCCGGTCTCGTCGATCACGAACAACGGCCGCACCTGCCGCGCATCGCTGTCCTGGATCATCGCCATGCGCTGATTGTCGAGCATGAGCCAATGCCCGTCGAGGCGCGCCGCCGCGACGGCATGATCCTCGCCCCGGACGACATCGTGCAGGATCACGATCCGCAGATCGTCGGAGGCAATGCCAGCCATCCGAAGTGCGACGAACTTGGCGATCGCGTAGTCCTCGCAGTCGCCGGCACGGCGTTCGAACGTAGTGAGAGGGGAGGCCCACACGTCCATCTGGCCATATTGAGCGAGATCACTGGCCGGCCGGATGGCCAGATTGACCGCGCGATTGATCTCGCCGAGCCTGGCCCGTCCCGCGCGGAGACGGCCCTGATCGATGATCGCCAGCAGGCTGAGGGCGGCGGGGGAGACGCAGCGCTCGCGGTCGCCGTCGCACAGCGCAAGCTGCACGCGCTCGTCTTCGAGCTTGCGCGCGAGCGCCAACCACTTGTCGCGCAACGCGCCGGCCTCCAGGCCGACCCGCGGCAGGCCGAATGGCTCCGCCGTATCCTCGATGGCGGCTGCAAGCCCCAATGGCTGCGCGACAGGACCGGCGCTCGCTGGGCTGCCGATCCACATGGCGGCGCTGGCGGCCGCGGCCGCCAGCGATGCGCGCATCAGCGCGAGAAAATTCATGTGACGCCCCGTGCCCGGATCTCGGCCGGCGCGACGCAGCGCCTGACGGAACCGGATGCTTGTTGGGGGTCAGCATGGGTGCGGAGGCTTGGCCTCTGCTTAAAACCGGCAATCCGGCGACCAAATCGCAGGATTTACGCTGAACGTTGTGTTGCTCCGATGCGACAAATCCTAGCGAAAGCTGAGCGAGGGTCGCGAAGGTCAGGAGGGCTCGCGGTGAAGTTGTGCTTCGAACTCAGCCGCAGCTCCTGCCAAATTGATGCAATTCGTCGATTCTTGTTCTCCCACCCGCAGTCCTCCACTTGAAATCCGTTGTCAGGGGTAAGCCGGTGCGGATGTTGATGTCGGCAAAGGTATTTGATGGTCTATGAATACTTACAATTACTTTGGCTTTCTGAAGCGAGGTGAATTTTGACTTGGCATGTCTCGGCCGGGGCCAGCTTTAAAGAGGGCAGAAACTCGACAACATCGTAGCGATCCCGCGGAAGCCGCCGTTTTTGGCCACCTGAAGCACAAGCTGAAGGTGGTTCCGCCAGACACTTGCCAGTGATATGCACGCCTTGAACACTCATTCTTATGTATTCATTAACCATAGTCGGTAGCCCCGTGAATTACGCTGGCAATTCTGACGCCGCGCTTTTCTCCGAAGGCCGCGCCGCCTCCTCGCATGGCCACGTGCGGCTGGAGGCACCGCATGCCCATGCGCCGACGGACGCCATCGTCGTTCCGGACGCGCATTTTCTGTTCAATGCCGATTTCAAGCGGTCTGGCCTCGACCTGATCCTGTCGTCCGATGGGCGCGAGATGGTGCTGCCGGACTATTTTAAGGGCGAGAAACGGGCGCCGCTGGCCTCGCCGGATGGCGCGCATCTGACCGGCGACCTCGTCAATGCGCTCTCCGGCGCGGTGCAGGTCAGCCAGGCCGGGGCGGCTGCGAGCGTGAGCAAGGTCATCGGCCATGTGACCAAGCTGCAGGGCACCGCGACCGTCATCCGCAACGGCGTTTCGATCCTCCTTCACAACGGCGACAACGTCGAGAAGGGCGACGTGGTCCAGTCCGGCTCGGATTCGACGCTCGGCATCACCTTCATCGACGGCACCGTGTTCGGCCTGTCGTCCAATGCGCGGATGGTGCTGAATGAAATGGTGTACGACCCCAACGGGTCGAACAATTCCTCGCTGATCAGCCTCGTTGCCGGCACGATCTCGTTCGTGGCCGGCGAGACCGCCAAGCACGGCGACATGAAGGTCGACACGCCCGTGGCGACCATGGGCATTCGCGGCACCGCCGTGCTGGTCGAGATCGACTTCACGGTGCCGGGGCAGGGCGGTCTGCCCGATGCCAAGTTCCAGGTGCTGGTCGAGCCCGATGGCCGCACCGGCTCCTACGTGCTGTTCGACAAGACGACGCTGCAGCCGATCGCTGTGGTGAATCAGGCCGGACAGCAGATCCAGATCAGCAACGGAATCGTGAATCAGAGCGCTGTCCCGCTCACGCCGGACATCCAGAAGCTCATCAACGACGTCTTCACGCTGAAGTTCACCGACAACACCAATCCGAAGTCGACAACCCATTTCACCGACATCGGGGTGCCGCAGACGCTGACGCCGCTGACCCTGCCCAATGGCACCAGCGCGACGCCGACCTATCAGGTGACCGACAATACGGGCTCGACACCCACGACGAGCTCGACGTCCGAGCAGCTGTCGCACATTCCGGGTGCGCCGGAGGTCAGGATTCTCGACGCCGGCGGCCGGCTGATCACGACCTTCGGTCTGGCCGAGCGGGCCGGTCAGACGGGCAACGGTGCCGACCTCGACACCGTCCTCACCCGCGTCAATTTCCTCGACGTCAATAACATCGACCGGCCGACGGTCTCGGTGAGCTTCAAGTCCTATGCGTTCAAGAGCGCGCAGCAGGCCGACGTCACGGCATCGCTGAACGCCCTGCAGTTGCAGGATGTCATGGCGACGGCCGTGAAGATCACGGTGGTGCCGGATCCGACCAACAAGAATTTCGGCTCGGCAATGCTGAGCTACAGTGTTCCCGACAACTACTTCGACTTTCTGGCCGCGGGCGAGATGCTGACGTTGACCTACGTCGTGCGCGTCGACAACAATTTCGCGCCGTCGAACGAGTTTACCGAGGTGCCGATCACGATCACGGTGACCGGCACCAACGACAAGCCCGAGATCACGGCGAACGTCCCGACCATCGCGTTCGAGGGCGGCACCAGCGTGCCCGGCGGGCCGCTCACCTCCGAGGACCCGACCTCCGGCACGCTGACGTTCAAGGATGTCGACCTCACCGACACCCATAGCGTGTCGGCCAAGCTGACCGGCGCGGTTCTTGAAGGCGGCGGCAGCATTCCGCCGGCGCCACTGGCGCTGTTCGAGCAGGCGCTGACGGCATCCCTGGCCTCCGACAGCACCGGCAGCGGCACCGGCAAGATCAACTGGAGCTTCGCCAACCTACCGGTCTATGTCGCCGATTTCATTCCCGCGGGTCAGAAGGTGACGCTCACCTACACGGTGACCGTGACGGACTCGCATGGCGCGACGTCGACCCAGACGATCACGGTGACGATCACCGGCACCGACGATCCGGCCGTGGTCTGGATCGCCACGACCCAGCCCGGCGAAAGCAGCGGCGGCCAGGTTCATTTGTGGAGCGACGGCGCGAACTGGGCAACCGGCCTGGCTCCGACCACCGATGATGACGTCATCATCATCACCGATCAGCTGCACGGCCTGACGCCGGCCTTTCCGGTGACGATCGATGACGACGCCTACGCCTACGCCAAATCGGTCACGCTGAATGATTTCGGCGGCGGCGCCGTTCCGGAGCTCGACAATAACGGCACGCTGACGATCAGCGGCGCACTGACGGCCAAGGCCGACTCGCGCATCTACAACTTCTCGGGTGCGACGATCACCGTCGGCGGCTCGGCGCAGATTCTCGAGCAAAGCGAGCTGCACAATGCCGGCACCGTGCTGCTGGCTGGCGGCGGCGTCTTCGGGGCGAACGCCGGCATCGTCAACACCGGAATGATCGAGCTGTCCGGCGGCACGCTGACCGTGCATGGTGACGTTGCGAACGCCGATGAGGACAGCTCCGGTCTCATCGAGGTCGACCTCGGCGCGACGCTGACTCTGGATGGCGGCAGCATCGATGGCGGCGCCATCGTCATCCAGGGCGCGCCGATCGTTCAGAACTTCGGAACGTTGGAGAGCGGCGGGGAGACACCACAACCTGCCAACGGCCTGCTCGTTCTGAAGGGCGGAGCCGCGATCAGTGATGGCGAGCTGAAAAATTTTGGCTCGATCGAGGTCTCCGGCAGCGGCAACACCCTCTCGGACGAAGCCGTCACGAATGCCGGCCTGATCGATGTCGCGGCCGATGGTGAGCTTACGCTAAACGGCGGCACCAGCATTGATAATGCGGGTGGCAATATCACGGTCGAGGGCTCCGCGACCCTGACGCTATCGCATGCGGATATTACTGGCGGCACGCTGACCAACGAGTCCGGCGGAACGATAGCCCTGACCGGCCACGCCACGCTGAGCGGCGGCACGCTCGACAATTTCGAGACGATCGCCGTGTCCGGCATCGGCAACGCGTTCGAAGACGAGACGATCACGAATGCGAACGCCGCCGCGATCACCATTGCGCTGAGCGGTGCACTCTCGCTGAGCGGCACGAGTATCGCAGGCGGCGCTATCAGCAACGAAGGGACGATCTCCGTCGACGGCGACAGCGCGATCGAGGGCAGCGCCGTCGCCGGCGGTACGCTGCTGATCGGCGAGACCGGCGCGTTCGCGGAGATCACGGCCATCCTGACGGTCAAGGGCAGCGCGTCATTGACCGACGTCGATATCGCCATCGGCGACGGCTCGATGCTTCAGGTCGCTGCAGAGGAGAGCGCAACACTGATCGGCGTCAGCGTCGACAACGGCGGCACTGTCCAGGTGGACGACGGCGCGCTGCTGCTGATCGAGGACAGCACGATCACCGGCGGCGATCTCGTCAACCACGGCATCGTGCATGTCGAGACCGCGGCTGCGACCACCTTCGACAACGTTACTATCGATAACACGGACGGTCAGATCATCATCGATGAGGATGGTGAGATTCCGGTGGAATCGACCCTGGTGCTCGACGGGAGCACGACGCTCACCGGCGGCACGTTGGAAATTCGGAGCGTCGGCACGCTGGAGATCGCCGGCAACGATGTGACCCTGTCCGGAATGGACGTCTGGAATTTCGGCGTCTGCACCGTCGACCTCGGTGCGATCCTCGACCTTGCCGATACCAAGGTGAGTCATGACGGCACGCTCTACATCTACGGCACGATCTCCGCGAGCGGGCTGAGCGGCATCGGCGGAACGATCTTCAACTATGGCACGATCGAGATCACGGCGGGCAAGTTCGAGATCGCCGGCGACGTCGAAGGCTCCGGGATCATCAAGGTCGATGCCGGCGCAACGCTGACGGTCGATGGTCACGTGGACCAGACGATCGACTTCGGCAGCGAGGGGAGCAGCGAACTCGTCATCGATGATGCCGGCTTCTCCGCCAAGATCGCCGGCCTCGGCGTCGACGACAGGATCGATCTGCGGACGATCAAGTGGAGCGAGGCGACAACGGCGTCTTACGATGCCGAGACGGGCGTGCTCACCGTCATCGACGGCGAAGGGCACAGCATTGCCCTGACGCTCGAAGGCGACTTCAGTGACTTGCATTTCGCGGGCAGCAATGACAGGCATGACGGAACGCTGATCACACTGACGGCCGAAGACACGGCGCCTGTGATCGCGGATTCCGGCCGGCCCGGCACAATCACTGAAGCGGCCGCGCAAACAGGGGCGTCCGATCAGCACAGCGTCGCCGGCAGCGTCAAGTTCACCGATGTCGACCTGACCGATCGGCCAACCGCATCGATCGGGGCGCAGAGCGTGACTTGGACTGCGGCCGATCAGCAGAAAGATTTGTCGAGTCAGCTGACGCCGGACCAGATCGCAGCGCTGGAACAGGCGCTGCACTTGAGCCAGGGCGGCAACGCCAACAATGGCAAGGTCGACTGGACTTATGCCATCACCGACGGCTCGCTCGATTTCCTCGGCGCCGGCCAGACCGTCACGGTCACCACCACGGTGACGCTCGACGACCATCAGGGCAAGAGCGCGACCTCGACGATCGTCGTCAACATCACCGGGACCAACGACCTGCCGGTCGTGACGAGCGAGGTGCAGTCGGCCGAAATCGCCGAGCGCGCGGCGATGTCCGGCTCGGATCTGCTCGACACTGTAAGCGGCACGATCGCTTTCGAGGATGCGGACATCACCGATGCGCATGTCTTGAAGGTGACCGGCGTCGCGACCTCCGGCAACGACCACGGGCTGCCGTCGGATCTGTCCGTGCTCAAGAGCTGGCTGTCGCTCGGCTCGCTCACAGAATCCGGCAGTGGTGCGGGATCGCAGGCCTGGACCTTCGCTGCCAATGACAAGGTGTTCGACTATCTCGGTGTCGGCGAGCATGTCACGCTGACCTACACGGTCGCGATCGACGACGGTCACGGCGTCGTGGTCGATGTGCCCGTCACCATCACGGTCAACGGCGCAGAGGATGCGCCCGTCATCACAGGTGAAACGAACCCGACGGTCCAGACCGTCATCCTGGCCGAGCAGGCGAGGGTGCTCGCGAGCACCGCCAGCACCAATGCCGAGGGCCTGCCGACCGAAACGTTCGATCGCGTGTCGGCCGGCAACATCTCCGATAACGGGCGCGGCCACGGCAGCTTCTACAGCGAGGCGCTGCACGCGAGGTTCACGGCCAGCGGCAATGCGGGGATCGTGCACGGCTCCTCGCCGGTGTCGGCGGCGCCCTACATGGTCGACGGTGTGGACAAGACCAACTATCTCAGCATCGGCAGCCACGCCCAGGAGACCATCACCTTCGACAGCGTCAAGAACAGCTTCGGGCTGTATTGGGGCTCGGTCGACAGCTACAACAGCATCTCCTTCTACAACGGCAACAAGCTGGTCGCCTCCTACTCGGGCAGCGAGGTCGCGCCGCTGCTCGCCAATGGCGGGCAGACGTCGCTGGCCTCGAACGGCTATGTCGAGTTCCTCGGCCTGTCGCCGTTCAACAAGGTGGTGCTTGCCAGCAGCCAGAATGCGTTCGAGCTCGACAACGTCTCGGCGGGCTACATCCCGGATCAGCCGGTGAAATTGGCGAGCGGCATGTCCGGCACCTTGACGGTGCTCGACGGGGATGTCGGCGACACGCTGACCGCTTCGGTGGTCGAAAATGGCGTGATCAAATACAATGGCTCTCTGAGCCTGCCTTCGAATGCCCACGTCCAGGCGCTGGCCGATGCCCACGCGATCACCTTCGACAGCACGAGCTCCGGTGGCGGCTCCGATGTCCTGCACTGGACATATCATCCGGCCGACGTGAACCTGGATTTCCTCAATTCCGGCGACACGCTGACCATCACCTATCAGGCGAAGGTCAGCGACGGCCACGGCGGCACGGCGACCAAGGCACTGACCGTCACCTTGGCGGGTAATGGTGCATCGACGGTCAACGGCACGGACCAGAGCGACAATTTCGTCAATGTTGGCGGTGGCGTGACGATCTTCGGCAAGGACGGCAACGACACCTTCGTCTTCAACCCGCATTTCGGCAGCGCCACGATCGGCGATTTCGACGTCAACAAGGACATCGTCGAGATCGATCACTCGCTGTTCGCCAGCGTCGCTGCGCTCGTGGCGTCGGCGCAGTCCGCCAATGGCGGCCACGATACGATCATCACCGATGCGGCGCATGATACGCTCACCCTCAAGGGGGTGACGCTTGAGCAGTTCAAGGCGCATCACGACGGTTTTCACCTCGTCTGAGCCCGCGCGCCCGCCGCGCGATGCGGACGGCGGCGTCGCCGAGCGGAACGCGGTCGGGATAACCGGACGACTCGGATCGCCGGCTTCGGCGTGATATCGGATGCTGCATGAAACGATTGAGAGCAGTTCCTCGGTGGTTTGCGCGCAAGTTCGGTTATGCGCGCATGATCTGCCTGCTGCTGCTGATCGGCTTCGCGGCGTTGCGTGTGGCAGACCCTGCCCTGGTGCAGGAGCTGCGCGTCCGGACCTTCGATACTTTCCAGGTGCTGAGTCCGCGGATCAAGACGCTGCGGCCGGTGACCATCGTCGATATCGACGAGAAGAGTCTCGCGAATCCCAAGCTCGGTCAGTGGCCCTGGCCGCGCACGCGGATCGCCGAGATCATCGACACTCTGACCCGACTCGGCGCCGTGGTAATTGCCTTCGACGTCGTGTTTGCCGAGCCGGACCGGCTCAATCCCGGGCTCGCGGCCGAGACTTTTTCAAATCTCGACGAGCCGACGCGCGAGAAGCTGAGGATATTGCCATCCAATGATCAGGTGCTCGCCGACGCGCTGAAGCGGTCGCGCGTAGTGCTCGGCGAATCCGGTGGTCCTGAGCCTCGTGCAGGCCTCGACAAGACTTTGCCTGTGACAGGCATCGCGACGCTGGGCCACAGCCAGGATGCAACGCCATTCATGTGGAATTTTCCCGGGCTGCTGCGCAACGTCCCCGTGATCGAGCATGCGGCCGCTGGTCGCGGCCTGTTCACCATCAAACCGGAGCGCGATGGCATCATTCGCCGGGTGCCGATGATCATGCTGGCTCAGGGGGATATCATGCCTTCCCTGAGCTTCGAGATGCTGCGGGTCGCGACCCGCACGGATACGATTCGGATCAGGACTGACAAGAGTGGCATCATCGGTCTTGATCTGGGTGCTGTACAGATTCCGACCGACGCGAATGGGCAGCTCTGGCTGCATTATGCCGAGAGTGACCCATCGATCTACGTGTCGGCCATTGACGTTCTGGAGGGTCGGGTGCCGCCGGAGAAGATCGCCGGCAAACTGGTGCTGATCGGGCCATCGGCCACCGGCCTGAACGACATCAAGACCACGCCGATTTCTCCGGCCATGCCGGGCGTCGAGGTGCATGCTCAGGTGCTCGAGAGTGCTCTGACCGGTGCGATTCTGACGCCGCCCTATTGGGGACTCCCGGCCGAGTTCTTCGGTGCGCTCCTTCTCGGCCTGCTCGTGATCGTCTTCGCGCCGCAACTCGGCGCCGTCACACTCGTGGTGGTCGGGGCGCTGTTCGCGGCCGCTCTGCTCGGGATCTCCTGGTACTTCTACACCCAGCATCGGCTGCTGATCGACTTCACCTATCCGATGCTGTCGACGACGGCGATCTATCTGACGCTGATCTTCGCGAACTTCGTCCGCGAGCAGAACCAGCGTCGGCAGATGCGCTCGGTGTTCGGACAATATCTGTCGCCGGTGCTGGTCGAGCAGCTTGCCCAATCACCGCCGACGCTGGGCGGCGAGGAGCGCGAGATCACGGTGATGTTCTCGGACGTGCGCGGCTTCACCACGATCTCGGAGAGCTACAAGCACGATCCGCAGGGCCTGACACAACTGATGAACCGCTTCCTCACGCCGCTGACCAACGCGATCATCGCTCGCAAGGGCTATGTCGACAAATACATGGGCGACGCCATCATGGCGTTCTGGAACGCGCCGCTCGCCGACAAGGATCATCAGATCAATGCCTGCGAGGCGGCGCTCGACATGCTCGAGCGGATCGATCAGGTGAACGGCGAACGCGAGCAGGAGGCCGAGCATGGCGGCCACGTCTACATTCCGCTCAAGGTCGGAATCGGCCTCAACACCGGCATCGGCGTGGTCGGCAACATGGGCTCTGACCTGAAGTTCAACTATTCGGCGCTTGGCGACAGCGTAAACCTCGCCTCGCGCCTGGAGGGCCAGACCAAGGAGTACGGCTTTCCGATCATCGTCGGCTCGGCGACTGCGATGGCCGTGAAGGACCGGCTCGCGATTCTCGAGCTCGACTTCATCATGGTCAAGGGTAAGACCGAGCCGGAGGTGATCTACGCCATCGCCGGCCGCGAGGACGTGATGTATTCCGAGCGCTTCCAGTTGCTCCGCAACCTCACCATCGAGATGCTGGCGAGCTATCGCAGCCGCGATTGGGAAGGGGCGCTGGCCGCGATCGAGCGCGGCCGCAAGAGCGACCAGGGACAAGACTTGGCCAAGCTCTATGATCTCTATGACGCACGCATCCGCAACTACCAGGTCAATCCGCCGCCCGAGGATTGGAACGGGGCGTACGCACTGCTGACGAAGTAGCCGGTGCCCCGTTCCCGAGTTCGCATCAGATCGCGGCGGCCTCGTTTGCCAGGTTCGGTGCCCGCGCGATGAGTATGCTCATCACTTGCAGACCACATAAGCCGAATAGGGCGGGCAACGCTTGCTGCGTTCTTCCGTGCCGGGGACGGGGCGGGTGGAATGCCGTGGCGGGAGGCTTCGCTTGGCACGCGGCAGCTTGCCCGCATCGTGCTTCGATGACGATGGGACGAAGGGGTTTCCAGGCCCATTGGATGATGCCTGGGCGTCCACCGCGGCGAGCTTGCCGATGAATGCGAGCGACAGGATGACGAGCTTGACCGAACGATAGCGCGCTCCAGTCTGCGGGACGGGTACAAGGATAGCGCAACCGAGCAGGCGGCGAGCGCATCGCGTTTGTTGCGAGGTTGCAACAGCGGGATAAGAAGCAATTTGTGTCATGTGACGTCGATTGCATGAATCTGGGCGAACTTGTAGCATGCCTCTACTCAAGATAGAAAGAGCTGCAGAGGGGGGCATCGATGCAGTCTTCTGAGGACAGGAGTGCGGCTGGTTTGACGCAGGCCAGGCCGGCACGGGGTGCGATCAAGCGTTTCACTCTACCAGTTGCGGGCAGCCTCATCGCTGCTGTGGCTTGTGTGCTCGGGGCCGGCGCGGTGTCGGCCGCGGATCTCCCGGTCAAGGCGCCGCCTCCGCCGGTGTCGCTGTGGGAGTTCGAGGTCGGCGCCCGCTATTTCTACAGTTCGGGCCGCACCCGCTACACGTTGGGCGATCCTTTTGTCGCTGGCCAAACCAATTCTCTGCTGACCTACAAGAATCTCAACAGCCATGCCGGCGAGGGGTTCGCCAGGGCCGATCACAGTCTGGGTTTCTTCGCCAAGGGCTTTGCGGGCGGTGGCAACATCTTCAGCGGCAGGCTCAACGACGAAGACTTCCCGCCAGCCGTCATTCCGTACTCGAATACGGACAGCAGCGTGAACAGCGGCAGGCTTTGGTACGGCACGATCGACGCCGGCTACAATTTCTGGAGGGGGCCGGCGTTCAAGGTCGGCGGCTTCATCGGCTACAACCATTTCTACGAAACCGTCAACGCATACGGATGTATCCAGGTCGCGACCAATCCGTTTATCTGTGGTCTCGATCCTGTTGCGGGGGGCGTGCTGGTGCTCAGCAAGACCGAGAACTGGGATTCGCTCCGTGTCGGTTTGAACGGCGTCTTCAAGCTCGGCCAGAACTGGAACGTCACCCTCGATGGCGCCGTTCTGCCCTATGTCCGGCTGAGCGGATTCGACAATCACTGGCTGCGGCCCGACATCAATCCGCTTCCGCAATCTGGAAATGGCTGGGGCTACCAGCTCGAGGGCATTGTGTCATACGACGTGACGAGAAATTTCAGCGTCGGCGTCGGTGGCCGCTATTGGTACGCCCGGACGACCAGTGGGACCACCCAATTTCCTGGAGTCCCGGGGTCGCCCACGACCTTCAGCTACGAGCGGTACGGCGGCTTTCTCCAGGCCTCCTACAAATTTGACTCGGGCGCCTTCGGGAAATGAAATATTGGCTATCGTGCTGAAGAGGAAGCCCGGCAAAACGCCGGGCTTCTTTCTTTGCGAGCGCGACAGCAGCCGGCCCGGTCAGTTATTCCGCCCCGATCGTCGTCAGGTCCTGGAACCAGTGTTGCGCCTGCACGAACTTCTTGACCTTCGGCGATAGCGCGTGCGGGTTGGTGTCGTGCACGACCCAGACCAGCACCGCATCGTCGACCACAGCCGCATGCGCCTGCGCGATCAACTCGTCCTGCTTGGCCGGATCGAACGTCTGCTTGGCTTCAGCAATCAGCGCATCGACCTTGGGGTTCTTGTAGCCGCCCCAGTTGACGCCAACGGGCGCGATCTGGTCGGAGGCGAAGAAGCGGACGATCGCGTAGAGCGGGTCCGATGTGACATAGGCGATGTTGTTGGCGGTGATGCCGGCGTTCATCTCGTCCGCCGCGCCCTTGCGCCAATGCGTGTACAGCGTCTCCAACTCGACGACCTTGAAGTCGACGTCGATGCCGATTTCCTTGAAGCTCTGCTGCAGATATTCGTTCATCGGCAGCGACAGCATCTGGCCGGTGCCACCCTGCGCGATGATGAAGGTCGTCTTCAGCGGCTTGGCTGGCGAATAGCCGGCCTCCTCGACCAGCTTCTTGGCGGCGGCGACATCATATTTCAGCTCGAAGCTCGGCTTGCCGAACCACGGGCTCGACGGGTCGACCTGGCCCTTGGCCGGCTTGGCCAGGCCGTTCATCAGCCCGACGACCTCGTCGCGGTTGATGGCGAGGTTGAGCGCCCTGCGCAGCCGGATGTCGGTCCAGGGCGATCCCGGCAGCACGCTGAGATGATAGTTCCAGACATGCGGCGTGACATTGTCGACCAGCTTCATGCCGGCCGCCTTGAGCTGCGGCACGGCGTCCGGCGCCGGCGTCTCGATCAGATCGACCTGGCCGGCGAGCAGCGCATTGGTGCGGGTCAGCGCTTCCGGCATCGGCACCAGCACCAGCTTGTCCGTCTTCGGCAGCCGGTCCTTGTTCCAATATTCGGAATTCTTCGTCAGCTCGGCGAGCTCGCGCGGCACGAGCTTGGTCAGCTTGAACGGCCCGGTGCCGGAGGGCTGGCTGGCGAACTTGTCCCAGTCCTTGCCGAGCTTCTCATACTGCGCCGGGCTCGAAATCAGGAACCACAGCATCTGATAGGGGAAGAAGGAGTCGACCGTCTTGGTGGTGATCTCGACCGTGGAGTCGTCGATCTTGGCGTAGCTTGCCACCGACGGAAGGCGCGTCTTGACCTGCGCGCTCTGCCGCTTGTCGAACTGCGGTGCCTTATCGTTGAGCACCTTGTCCAGATTCCAGATCACCGCGTCGGCATTGAAGTCGCTGCCGTCGTGGAACTTGACGCCCTTGCGCAGGGTGAAGCGCCACTTGGTCTTGTCGGCCTCGTCGACCTTCCACTCGCTGGCGAGACCCGGAATCAGCTTGCCCGGTCTGTCGGCTGTGCTCATGTCCCACGCGACCAGCGGATCATAGATCGTATAGCCGGTAAACTGATAGGCGCCGGCGCCGCGATCGGGCTGGCCGGTCGTCAGCGGGATGTCGGCCATCGAGATGCCGTAGCGCAGAACGGTTTCGGCCCGCGCCGCGCCGGCAGAGAGGCCGAGCGCAAGCGCGGTGGCAAGCAGTGAGTTGAGGATACGCATGCGGGTGAAGCTCCGTGGCAATCGGATCAATTCGATCCGCGAAACCTGCAATCCGGGTGCCAAGCCCCGGTCGTGATCATTTGAGTACAAACGGTTGTGACCTCGCGTCGCAGGGCCGTGCGCGAAGGCACCGCTGGCATAGCCGTTGCATAACGATGCACAGAATTTAGCCAGCTTGATCGGAGATGTTGATCGTGCTTTCGCGTATTGCGACCTCAATGAAGGAACGTGCGGCTGTTGCGGCTGCCATGATGACGACGGTCTCGGCCCTCGCGCTGCCGGTGCAAGCCAGCGCGGAATCCGTGCTGCGCATCGGCATGACTGCGGCGGACATTCCGCGCACGCTCGGCCAGCCCGACCAGGGCTTCGAGGGCAACCGCTTCACCGGCCTCACCATGTATGACGCGTTGACGGCGTGGGACCTGTCGTCGGCGGACAAGCCGAGCGTCGTCATTCCCGGCCTTGCCACCGAATGGAAGGTCGACGACGCCGACAAGACCAAATGGACGTTCAAGCTGCGTCCCGGCGTCACCTTCCATGACGGCGCGCCGTTCAACGCCGATGCCGTGGTGTGGAACGTCGAGAAGGTGCTGAAGCAAGACGCGCCGCAGTTCGATCCGAGCCAGGTCGGCGTCACCGCCTCGCGCATGCCGACGCTGGCGTCTGCGCGCAAGATCGACGACCTCACGGTGGAGCTGACGACCAAGGAGCCGGACAGCTTCCTGCCGATCAACCTCACCAACCTGTTCATGGCGAGCCCGACCAAGTGGCAGAAGCTCTATGAGGCCGCGACCGGCGCCGACGACAAGGCGAAGTCGCAAGCCGCCTGGGCCGCCTTCGCCAAGGACGCCTCTGGCACCGGCCCGTGGAAGATGACCAAGTTCACGCCGCGCGAGCGGCTCGAGCTGTCGAAGAACGAGGCCTATTGGGACAAGGCGCGCGTGCCGAAGTCCGACAAGATGATCCTGCTGCCGATGCCGGAAGCCAATGCGCGCACCGCGGCGCTGCTGTCCGGTCAGGTCGACTGGGTCGAGGCGCCGGCGCCGGATGCGCTGCCCGAGATCAACCAGCGCGGCTTCAAGCTCTACGCCAATGAGCAGCCGCATGTCTGGCCCTGGCAGTTCTCGCGCGTCGACGGCTCGCCGTGGAACGACATCCGCGTCCGCAAGGCCGCCAATCTCTGCATCGATCGCGAAGGCCTGAAGGATGGTCTGCTCGCCGGACTGATGGTGCCGGCGACCGGCACCTTCGAGAAGGGCCATCCCTGGCGCGGCAACGTCACCTTCGAGATCAAGTACGACAAGGCGGCCGCACAGAAGCTGATGCAGGAGGCCGGCTACGGCCCGAACAAGAAGCTCGAGGTCAAGACGCAGACCTCGGCGTCGGGCTCGGGCCAGATGCAGCCGCTGCCGATGAACGAGTATCTGCAGCAGGCGCTGGCCGAGTGCTATTTCGACGTCAAGCTCGACGTCATCGAGTGGAACACGCTGTTCACCAACTGGCGCCGCGGCGCCAAGGATCCCTCGGCCAACGGCGCCAACGCCACCAACGTCACCTACGCGGCGATGGATCCGTTCTTCGCGCTGGTCCGCTTCCTGCAGTCGTCGATGGCGCCGCCGGTCTCGAACAATTGGGGCTTCATCAACAATCCGAAGTTCGACGAGCTGGTGAAGAAGGCGCGCCAGACCTTCGATCCCACCGAGCGCGACAAGGCGCTCGCCGAGCTGCATGCGGCCTCGGTCGACGATGCGGCGTTCCTCTACGTCGCCCACGACGTCGGCCCGCGCGCCATGAGCCCGAAGGTCAAGGGCGTGGTGCAGCCGAAGAGCTGGTTCATCGACTTCTCGCCGATCTCGGTGGAGCCGTAGCATCAGGCGGTGCTTACCCTCTCCCCTTGTGGGAGAGGGTGGCTTCGCGAAGCGAAGCCGGGTGAGGGGTTGTCTCCGCGAATCGGATCTCTCACTCAGGGCACAGTCCGCGGATAAAGCCCCCTCATCCGTCGCGGACTGCGTCCGCGCCACCTTCTCCCACAAGGGGAGAAGGTAAGAACAAGGTGACTCGTGCTCTCTTATGCTGCCAGGCGGATGGTCTATGCGATTCCGATCATCATCGGCGTCGCGCTCGTCTGCTTCATGCTCGTTCACATCACGCCCGGCGATCCCCTGGTCGCGGTGCTGCCGGCCGACGCGTCGCAGGAGCTCGCGCAGCAGCTCCGCGTCGCCTATGGCTTCGACAAGCCGCTGCCGGTGCAGTTCGGATTGTGGCTGTGGCGCGCGGTCAATGGCGACCTCGGCAACTCCATCGCCACCGGCCGTCCCGTGCTGGCGGAGGTGCTGCGCGCGGTGTCCAACACGGTGACGCTCGCAATCGCCGCCGCCATCATCGGCTTCTCGCTCGGCCTGTTCTTCGGCCTCGTCGCCGGCTATTTCCGCGATAGCTGGATCGACAAGGTGGCGACGTCGATCGCGATCGCCGGCGTCTCGGTGCCGCATTACTGGCTCGGCATGGTGCTCGTCATCATCTTCTCGGTCGAGCTGAACTGGCTGCCCGCGGTCGGCGCGGGTCCGTCCGGCTCGGGCGCGTGGTCATGGGACTGGGCGCATATCCGCTTCCTGGTGCTGCCCGCGATCACCACGTCGGTGATCCCGATGGGCATCATCACCCGCACCGTGCGCGCGCTGACGGGCGACATCCTGAGCCAGGATTTCGTCGAGGCGCTGCGCGCCAAGGGGCTGCGCGAGACCCATGTGTTCCGCCATGTGCTGAAGAACGCCGCACCGACGGCGCTGGCGATCATGGGGCTGCAGCTCGGCTACATGCTCGGCGGCTCGATCCTGATCGAGACCGTGTTCTCATGGCCAGGCTCGGGCCTGCTGTTGAACTCGGCGATCTTCCAGCGCGACCTGCCGCTGCTGCAGGGCACGATCCTGGTGCTGGCGATGTTCTTCGTCATCCTCAACCTCGTGGTCGACATCGCGCAGGCCGCGATCGATCCGCGCATCAAGCGAGGCTAGTGCGGTGAGCGTCAGTCCCACGAGCACGATGAACGACGCCTCTCTGCAGGCCGCCCCGGTGGCGAATGCACGCGGCTATTGGGCAACCGTCGGCCGCCGCATCATCAGGGACAAGGTCAGCATGGTCTGCGTCGCGATCCTGCTGCTGATCCTGCTCTCCGCATTGCTCGCGCCCTACCTGCATCTCGCCGACCCCTATCAGGGCTCGATGATCCGCCGTCTGCGCCACATCGGCACGCCGAGCTATCCGCTCGGCACCGACGAGCTCGGCCGCGACATGCTGGCGCGGCTGATCTATGGCGGCCGGCTGTCGCTCTTGATCGGCATCTCGCCGGTGATCCTCGCCTTCGGCATCGGCACCCTGCTCGGCCTCGTCGCCGGCTATGTCGGCGGCTGGGTCAACACCGCGATCATGCGCACCATCGACGTGTTTTACGCCTTCCCCTCGGTGCTGCTGGCGATCGCGATCTCCGGCGCGCTCGGCGCCGGCATCACCAACTCCATCGTCTCCTTGACCATCGTGTTCGTGCCGCAGATCACCCGCGTCGCCGAGAGCGTCACCACGGGTGTGCGCAACCGCGATTTCGTCGAGGCGGCGCGGGCCTCCGGTGCCTCATCGTTCACGATCATGCGCGCGCACATGCTCGGCAACGTGCTCGGGCCGATCTTCGTCTACGCCACTGGCCTGATCTCGGTATCGATGATCCTCGCTGCGGGTCTCTCGTTCCTCGGTCTCGGCACCAAGCCGCCGGAGCCGGAATGGGGCCTGATGCTGAACACGCTCCGCACCGCGATCTACGTCAATCCGTGGGTGGCGGCGCTGCCGGGCGCGATGATTTTTGCTGTCTCCATCTGCTTCAACCTGCTCAGCGACGGCCTGCGCAGCGCCATGGACATCCGGAGCTGATGATCATGAGTGAAGCAACGGCAGTCACCGGCCTGGAGCCGATCGAGGACCTCGGCGGCAAGGCGCAGCCGCTGCTGCGGGTCGATGGTCTCACCAAACATTTCCCGGTGCGTGGCGGCCTGTTCGGCGCACGCAAGACGGTGCGCGCGGTCGATGATGTCTCGTTCGTCATCGGCAAGGGCGAGACCGTCGGCATCGTCGGCGAGTCCGGCTGCGGCAAGTCGACGACGGCGCGGCTTTTGATGCACCTGATGGAGCGGGATGCCGGCGAGATCATCTTCGACGGCCGCCAGGTCGGGCATGAGATGTCACTGCGCGAGCTGCGTCGCGGCATGCAGATGGTGTTCCAGGATTCCTATGCCTCGCTCAATCCGCGGCTGACGATCGAGGAGTCGATCGCGTTCGGGCCGAAGGTGCACGGCATGACCGACATCGCGGCGCGCTCGCTCGCCCGCGAGCTGCTCGGCAAGGTCGGCCTGCGGCCCGAAACCTTCGCCAACCGCTATCCGCACGAAATCTCCGGCGGCCAGCGCCAGCGTGTCAACATTGCGCGGGCGCTGGCGCTGTCGCCGCGGCTCGTCATTCTCGACGAGGCGGTGTCGGCACTCGACAAATCGGTCGAGGCGCAGGTGCTCAACCTGCTGATGGACCTCAAGCGCGAGTTCGGCCTGACCTATCTGTTCATCAGCCACGACCTCAACGTCATCAACTATATCTCGGATCGGGTGCTGGTGATGTATCTCGGCGAGGTCGTCGAGCTCGGCCCGGTCGAGCAGGTCTGGGCCAGGCCGGCGCATCCCTATACACGGGCGCTGCTGGCGGCGATGCCGTCATCCGATCCGGACCGGCGCACCGAGACGCCGCCGCTCTCCGGCGATCCGCCGAATCCGATCGATCCGCCCCCGGGCTGCCGTTTCCACACCCGCTGCCCGTTTGCGGAAGCGCCCTGCTCGAATGTCGCGCCAAGATTGACGGAGCTGGATACAATGGGCCATCAGGCCGCCTGCCACATGGCGATATCAGGTTCGGGACACAGCCGTGCGCCGGCCGCCTGAAGGGCAGACACCAGCAGCGAGAAGCGGAATGACCAGACCCACGCCCCAACAAGTCAGTGCCATCGCGGAGGCCTCCGGGCTGCCCGTCGACAAGGAGGTTGCGACCCGCATCGCCGACTCGATCGGACCGGCCTTCGACAACTTCGCCGCGGTCGCCGGCACCCTGCCGTTCGACCTGGAGCCTGCGAGCTACGTCGTGGCGCAGACGCTGAAGGTGGGCCGATGAGCACCGAACCTGCCTTGATGACCCTGACCGACGTCGCGAAGGCGATCGCGGACAGGAAGCTCTCTTCGGTCGAGGTGACGCGCTCCTGCCTGCACCGCATCGCGCAGTGGCAGCCGAAGCTGAACGCCTTCATGGCGATCGAGTCCGAGCCGGCGTTGAAGGCGGCCGCCGAGGCCGATTCCGCCCTGGCCAAGGACGGCCAGAAGGGCCCGCTGCATGGCGTGCCGCTCGCCCACAAGGACATGTACTACGAGGCCGGCCACATCTCGACCTGCGGCTCGCTGATCCGGCGCGACTTCGTGGCGACGACGACGTCGACCGCGCTGCAGCGGCTGAAGGATGCCGGATCGATCCGGCTCGGCACCTTGCAGATGGCCGAGTTCGCCTATGGCCCGACCGGCCACAACGCGCATTACGGTCCGGTGCACAATCCCTGGAAGCTCGGCTACGTCACCGGCGGCTCGTCGTCCGGCTCCGGCTCGGCGGTCGGCGCGCGTCTCACCTTTGCGGCGCTCGGCTCCGACACCGGCGGCTCGATCCGCATGCCCGCGAATTTCTGCGGCGTCACCGGCCTGAAGGTCACCTGGGGCCGCGTCAGCCGCGCCGGTGCGATGCCGCTGTCGCAGTCGCTCGACACGGTCGGACCTCTTGCTCAGACTGCCGAGGATTGCGCGTTGCTGCTCGGGCTGATGGCTGGTCCTGATCCCGAGGATCCGACCGCCAGCGCCGCGCCCGTGCCGGACTATGTCGCGGCCACCCAGGCCTCGATCAAGGGTCTCAGGATCGGCGTGCCCAAGGCGTTCTATGTCGACGACCTCGATCCTGAGGTGGCGCGCTGTCTCGATGCGACGATCGCGGTCCTGAAGACCGAGGGCGCCGATGTGGTTCAGGTCGAGCTGCCGGATCAGCGCCAGCTCACCGCGGCCTGCCAGCTCGTGCTCGCGGTCGAGGCGGCCGCCTTCCACAAGCGCTGGATGATCGAGCGGCCGCAGGACTACGGCCCCCAGGTGCTGATGCGGCTGCAGAACGCGCTGGCCGTCTCCGGCGTCGCCTATCTCGAAGCGCTGCGCTGGCGCGGTGCGGCCCTGGCGGCGCATGTCGCAGCGACGTCAGGCGTCGATGCGGTGGTCGCACCGGTGTCGCCGCTGGTGACACCTTCGATCGTCGAGAGTGACGTTGGCGGCGCGCCGGGTGCGGAGGCCGTGATCCAGCGCATCACCCGCTTCACCCGCCCGGTGAACTATCTCGGCCTGCCATCGCTGGCGATCCCGACCGGCTTCACGTCGATGGGTCTTCCGGTCGGCATGCAACTGATCGGCCGCGCGTTCGATGAGGCTACGATCCTGACCATCGGCGCCGCCTTCCAGCGCGCGACTGATTTCCACGCCAGGGTGCCGACGCTGCCATGAGGGAGACCTGTGCATACCGTCCGACGATCTCACCCTCCCCTGGAGGGGGAGGGTCGATTGCGCATGGCATGCGCAATCGGGGTGGGGTGACGGTCTTTCCGTTTGAGTGCGAGTCAATGGAGGGGCTTTCACCCCACCCCGGCTCGCATTTCGCTGCGCTGCATGCGCGCCGACCCTCCCCCTTCAGGGGAGGGTGGCGGTTTGGATCGGCAATCTGCCAAGGCGCTCCTGAAGGCAAGGTGAAGTAGACCCGCCATGACCAACCTCGTCGAGATCGAGAACCTCACCATCCGCTTCACCGGCGAGCGCACCGTGCATGCCGTGAACGATGTCAGCCTGTCGCTCGCCGACGGCGAGGTGCTGGGGCTGCTCGGCGAGTCCGGCTCGGGCAAGAGCGTGACGATGCGCGCGCTGATGCGGCTGTTGCCGAACAAGCGGACGCAGATCTCCGGCAGTGTCAAGGTGCTGGGCCGCGACGTGCTGGCGATGAACGACGAGGAGCTGTCGCAGTTTCGCGGCCGCTCCGTGTCGATGATCTTCCAGGAGCCGGGGCTTGCGCTCGATCCGGTCTATACCATCGGCCGGCAGATCGCCGAGACCGTCATGCGGCACGAGGGCAAGAGTTTTGCAGAAGCGCAGGCGCGGGCGCTGGAGATGCTCGACGTCGTCAGGATTCCCTCGGCGAAGCGTCGCCTGGAGTCCTATCCGCACGAGATGTCCGGCGGCATGCGCCAGCGGGCGATGATCGCGCTGGCGCTGGCGTGCCGGCCGAAAGTGTTGCTGGCGGACGAGCCCACCACCGCACTCGACGCCACCGTGCAGATCCAGATCCTGCTGCTGCTGCGCGAACTGCAGCGCGAGTTCGGCATGTCCGTCATCTTCGTCACCCACGACATCGGCGTCGCGATCGAGATCTGCGACCGCCTCGCCGTGATGTATGCCGGAGAGATCGTGGAGCAGGGCAGCTTGCGCGAGATCGTGCGCCAACCCGTGCACCCCTACGCGCGCGGCCTACTGGCTTCGACGATCCACGGTGCCAAGCGCGGCGAGCGGCTGCAGACCATTCCCGGCACGCCACCCTCGCTCGACCGGGCGCCGCGGAGCTGCTCGTTCGCACCGCGCTGCAGCCTGGCGCAGCCGCGCTGCTCGGTGGCGATGCCGCCGAACATTGCGCTCGGGCCGCAGCGGCTGGCGCGCTGTATCCTGGCCGAGGCGCCGGCAAGTGTGGCGGCGACGTAACGGTTCGCCCGAAACGCGCTACTCACCGGCCGAAACCGTGCATCGCGTGTCGAAGCGTCGCGGCGGCCTCGCTAAGGTGCTGGCACGCGTGGGACCGATCGTCCGCGCCGGATGAGGACGCGCCATGCACGTATCGAACGAAGGTATCCTGGTCATTCTGTTCGTTGGCCTGGTTGCAGGCTGGCTCGCGGGCAAGATCGTGCGCGGCACCGGCTTCGGGCTGGTCGGCGACATCGTGATCGGCGTGCTCGGCGCTTTGGTCGCGAGCCTGATCTTCCCGCGGCTTGGCGTCCGGATCGGGACCGGCCTCGTGTCGGAAATCGTCTATTCCGTGCTCGGCGCCATCATTCTTCTGCTGGTGGTGCGGCTCGTGCGGACCGGCGGGCGGCTCTAGGGCTTGCGATCCGGCGCGGCTGAACGTTTGCACTGCGCCACGCGACATACCTAAGCACATAGCTAATTTACGCTAAAGTGAGCATCGTTGGACGCTCACCGCAGGAATCAGTATATTTCGCCTTGTTTGCCGCCAGTTTGTGCTTTTGATCGGCGGTCATGCAGCTCATTTGATCAATTGAAGAGATGGTGGTGATGGCGGCCGCACCTCACGTGAGGCAATCCGAGCTCAGCGATGCCTTGCGCGGTTGCCGCAGCGCCTTCATCGGCGTTGGGGCGATGAGCTGCATCATCAACCTGCTGTACCTCACCGGCTCGATCTTCATGCTCGAGGTCTACGACCGGGTGCTGCCCAGCCGGTCCGTGCCGACCCTGATCGGCCTGATCATCATCGCCGCCGGGCTTTACGCCGCTCAGGGCGCGCTCGACATGATCCGTAGCCGTATTCTCGGCCGCATCGGCACCGCCCTGGATGAGAGCCTGAACGCGCGGGTGTTCGACACCGTGGTGCGGTTGCCGCTGGCGGCCGGCGGTCGCAACGAAGGGCTGCAGCCGTTGCGCGACCTCGACAACATCAGGAGCTTTCTCGGCAGCCAGGGGCCGGGCGCGTTCTTCGATCTGCCGTGGCTGCCGCTGTATCTGGCAATCTGCTTCGCCTTTCACGTGATGCTCGGCGTCACCGCGCTGGCCGGCGCCATCATCCTCGTCACCCTGACGCTGATCACCGAATTCCTCACCCGCACTCCCGCAAAGGAGGCGATGGGGCTCGCCGCCCGCCGCAATGATCTCGCCACCGCAAGCCGGCGCAACGCGGAGGTGCTGGTCGCGATGGGCATGACCGGGCGCATGCTGTCGCGCTGGAGCGAGACCAACGAGAAATATCTCGCCGGCAACCAGCGCGCCAGCGACGTCGCCGGCGGCCTCGGCGCCATCGCCAAGGTGCTGCGCATGATGCTGCAGTCCGCGGTGCTCGCGGTCGGCGCCTATCTCGTGATCCATCAGGAGGCGACCGCGGGCATCATCATCGCCGGCTCGATCCTGAGCGCGCGGGCGCTGGCGCCGGTCGATCTCGCGATCGCGCATTGGAAGAGCTTCGTTGCCGCGCGCCAGAGCTGGCGCCGTCTCAGCCATCTGTTGCAGACGATGCCGCAGCGACCGGCGCCGACCCTGCTGCAGCCGCCGGTCGGCAAGCTCTCGGTCGAGGCCATCTCGATCGTCGCGCCCGGCGATCAGAAGGCGATCGTGCAGGACGTGAGCTTCGCGCTGTCCGCCGGCAACGGCCTTGGCATCATCGGCCCGAGCGCGTCGGGCAAGTCGTCGCTGGTCCGCGCGCTGGTCGGCGTCTGGCGTCCGGTGCGCGGCCATGTCCGGCTCGACGGCGCGGCGCTCGACCAATGGTCGACGGACGAGCTCGGCCGCCACATCGGCTATCTGCCGCAGGATGTCGAGCTGTTCGGCGGCACCGTGGCGCAGAACATCTGCCGCTTCGATCCGAAAGCCTCCGCCGACGGCATCATCGCCGCCGCCAAGGAGGCCGGCGTGCACGACATGATCATCAAGATGCGCGACGGCTACGATACAGAGATCGGCGAGCAGGGCGCCGCGCTCTCGGCGGGCCAGGCGCAGCGCGTGGCGTTGGCGCGCGCGCTCTATGGCAACCCGTTCCTGATCGTGCTCGACGAGCCCAACTCCAATCTCGACACCGAAGGCGACGAGGCGTTGTCGCGCGCGGTGCGCTCGGCGCGGGCGCGCGGCGCGATCGTGGTCATCGTCGCACACCGGCCGATCGGCATCGAGGCGGTCGATCAGGTCCTGGTGATGAAGGATGGCCGCGCGCAGGCCTTCGGTCCGAAGGAGACGGTGCTGGCGCAGGTGCTTCAGCCGCGCCCGCCGGCACCGATCAAGATCGTCTCGGAGGCCGGAGTGACGAAGTCATGAGCAGTCAGGTCGTCGCTGGTCCTCTTCCGAGGGCGCGCAAGCCGGAGAGCGTGCGCGAGTCGATAAGGCGTCACCTGCTGGTCGGCATGGGCGTCGTCGTTGCAGTCGCCGGCGGGCTCGGCGGCTGGGCCGCGACGCAGCAGATCTCCGGCGCGTTGATCGCGCCGGGCCAGATCGTGGTCGAATCCAATGTCAAGAAGGTGCAGCATCCGACCGGCGGCGTGGTCGGCGAGCTCCGGGCGCGTGACGGCGACGTCGTCAAGTCCGGCGACATCGTGGTGCGGCTCGACGACACCGTGACCAAGGCTTCTCTCGCCATCGTCACCAAGAATCTCGATGCGTTGCAGGCGCGCGCCGCCAGGCTCGAGGCCGAGCAGCGCGGCTGGGCCAAGATCCTGTTTCCGCCGCAGTTGCTGCAGCGCATGAGCGATCCCGAGGTCAAGAGCCTGACGGCGAGCGAGACCAAGCTGTTCGAGGTCCGCGTCAACGGCCGCATCGGCCAGAAGGCGCAGCTGCGCGAGCGCGTCACCCAGCTGAACGAGGAGATCGAGGGCCTCTCGGCGCAGGTCAGCGCCAAGGACCAGGAGATCGCGCTGGTGCAGAAGGAGCTCGACGGCGTGCGCCAGCTCTATGAGCAGCATCTGGTGCAGCTGTCGCGGCTGACGACGCTGGAGCGCGACGCCGCCCGCCTCAACGGCGAGCGCGCGCAATTCATCGCGGCGCGGGCGCAGGCCAAGGGCAAGATCAGCGAGACCGAGCTGCAGATCATCCAGGTCGACAAGGACATGGTCAGCGAGGTGTCCAAGGATCTGCGCGAGACCACCGACAAGATCGGCGAGTTCGTCGAGCGCAAGGTCACCGCCGAGGACCAGCTCCGCCGCGTCGACATCCGCGCGCCGCAGGACGGCATGGTGCTGCAGTCCTCCGTGCATACCGTGGGCGGCGTCATCACCGCCGGTGACACCATCATGCTGATCGTGCCGCAGAGCGACGACCTCCAGGTCGAGGCCAAGGTCAATCCGCAGGACATCGACAAGCTGCAGGTCGGCCAGAAGACCTTGCTGCGGCTCTCCGCCTTCAACCAGCGCACCACGCCGGAATTGAATGGCGTCGTCAGCCGCGTCTCGCCCGACGTCACCACCGACCAGCGCACCGGCCAGAGCTATTACACCATCCGCGTCTCGATGCCGCCGGAGGAGATCGCCCGGCTCGGCGACGTCAAGCTGATTCCGGGCATGCCGGTCGAAGCCTTCGTCCAGACCGGCGATCGCACTGTGATCTCCTATCTGATGAAGCCGCTGCACGACCAGCTGATGCGTGCGTTCCGGGAGAAGTGAGGCAAGGGCGACACGCCGCTGCTTCGAGACCATTGGCGCTGCCCCAAACTCAGTGTCATCCCCGCGAACGCGGGGATCCATAACCACCGGCGGACATTGGCTTGCCCGAAGGCTCAACGTGTGGCCTGCCTCAAGCGAGATCACGCGGTATGGGTCCCGGGTCGGCGCCCGCTGACGCTTTGCGTCACCGGGCTTGCCCGGGACGACACCGGAGCACTTACTGTTCGAGCTTCGTCAGCAACAACTCCAGCGCGCTCTGCGCGAACAGCTGCATGTTGGCAAAGCGGTCGCTGCGGCCGCTCTCCAGAGTGACCACAGCGGTCGCGGGGCCGGCCACCGCGAAACAGGCATGGCCAGCGGCGTCGCCATAGCGGTTACCGGTCGGGCCGGCCGCGCCGGTCTCCGACAAGCCCCAATCGGTCGCAAAGCGTGTCCTGATCTGCCGCGCCAGCAGCTCCGCATAGGGCTCTGACGCCGAGCGAATGCCCTTCATCGCCTCGTCCGGAATGTCCATCAGCACGCGGCGGCCGTCGCGCGTATAGACCACGGCGCCGCCGAGGAAATAGGCGGAGGCGCCGGGCACCGCGAGCAGCGCCGCCGCGATCAGGCCGCCGGCGGAGGACTCCGCAACGGCAATGGTCTGCTTGTTGGCGATCAGCCGCGCCGCGACCTTCTCGGCGACAGCGATGAGGTGCTGCATGGCGGTCATCCTTCGGCAGCGTCGACACCCGCTGCCGCCGGCTGCTGTTCATTCCCACCATCATGCGCCGAAAGCGCGCGCCAAGGAAGGCGCTGCCCCTCGCAGCGATCACGCAATGACCGGCTCGCGCGCCGCGACGGCCTGGCGGCCGCCGCGATAGACGGTCATCGCTGCGATGATACCGAGCACGGCGGCGCACATCAGCCAGTAGCCGGGCGAGGCCTTGTCGCCGGTCTTGTTGATGAGCCAGGTCGAGACCGCCGGCGTCGCGGTGCCGAACAGCCCAGCCGCCAGCGCAAAGGCGATCGAGAAGCAGGTGGTGCGGACATGCGCAGGCACGATCTCGACCAGGCAGCCCAGCATGGTGCCGCTGTAGACGCCGAAATAGAACGAGAACAGCATTTCGACCGCGAGCAGCTTGCCGAAGCTCGGCGCCGCCGCGAGCCAGTGCAAGGCGGGATAGGCGGTCAGCAACGCCAGAGCCGCGATGGTTAGCAGCACCGGCTTGCGTCCGATCCGATCCGACACCGCGCCGCCAACCGGATTCCATAAGAAGTTGGTCACGGCGACCAGCAAAGTGACGAGCAGTGAATCCGCCGCCGACAGCTTCAGTTCCTTGCCGAAACCGGGACCGTAGACGGTGATGAAGTAGAACATCGTCGTGGTCAGGACCGCGATCATCATGCCGAGGATCACGATGCGCCAGTTCTCCAGCGCCGAGGCGAACACTTCGCGCGCGGTCGGGTGCTTCTTCATGGCGAGGAAGGCCGGCGTCTCCTCCAGCGTGCGGCGCAGGAAGAAGATCAGCGGAATGATCAGGCAACCGATGAAGAACGGGATGCGCCAGCCCCAGGCCGCCACCATGTCCGCCGGCATGGCCTGGTTGAGCACATAGCCGATGACCGACGCGACGAAGATCGCGACCTGCTGGCTGGACGACTGGAACGAGGTGTAGAGGCCGCGATTGCCGGGCGTGGAGATCTCGGACAGATAGACCGACACGCCGCCGAGCTCGACGCCGGCCGAGAAGCCCTGCAACAGCCGCCCGAGCAGCACGATGATCGGGGCCGCGATGCCGATCGTCGCATAGGTCGGGCAGAACGCGATGACAACGGTGCCGACCGCCATGATGCCGAGCGTCACGATCAGGCCCTGGCGCCGGCCGATCTTGTCGACATAGGCACCGAGCACGATCGCGCCGACCGGCCGCATCAGGGCGCCGAGCCAGAACACGCCATAGGCATTGAGCAGAGATGCAGTCTCGTTCTCCGATGGGAAGAACGCCTTGGCGATGATCGGGGCATAGAACCCGAACAGGAAGAAGTCGAACTGCTCGAGGAAATTGCCGCTGGTGGCGCGCAGGATCGCGCCGATGCGCGAATGGATCGTAGCCGGCTGCGGGATTGACGTTGAGGACACGCGGGGAAACTCCTACCGTCGAGAGGCTCGTGCGGAGGATTTCTACGCCGGCCGAGGGGAAAGGTGCGACAATCTGCCACGCCAGGCCCTGGCGGCCAATAGCTTTGCGCTCAAGGCGCCCTAGGCCTGAACAGAATTGCCGGCGGCCGCCTTCTGCTGCGTTGCATCCTTCAGCCATTGCCGGAACGCCTTCAGCTTCAGCGGATCGGTTCGTCCCTCC
Organism: Bradyrhizobium sp. SZCCHNPS1003; assembly: GCF_032381555.1. Taxonomy (NCBI): domain Bacteria; kingdom Pseudomonadati; phylum Pseudomonadota; class Alphaproteobacteria; order Hyphomicrobiales; family Nitrobacteraceae; genus Bradyrhizobium; species Bradyrhizobium sp. SZCCHNPS1003. Next base: position 42,169 of record NZ_JAUHIU010000014.1, on the reverse strand, counting down.
GGGGTCACCAGATAGAACCCGGCGTCGCTCGGCAGCGCCATCTTGAACGGCACCACCAGCCGGCCCTTGGCGATGTCGTCCTGGACGTAGGCCGTGCGGCCGATCGCGACGCCGAGCCCGTCGATCGCGGCCTGGACGGTCATCAGCGACAGGTCGAAGCTCAGCCGGCCCTGCCTCGACATCTCCACCGGCAGACCCGCCGCGGTCAGCCAGAGCCGCCAGTCGTCGTCATAGCCGCCGCTCGCCTGCAGCAGCGTGTGATGCGCGAGGTCCTCCGGACAACGTAGCGGCTTGTCGCCCTGCAGCAGCGCCGGACTGCACACCGGAAACAGCTCGTCGGCCATCAGCCATTCGGCCCGGACGCCCGGCCAGTGGCCGCGGCCATAGCGGATCGCAGCGTCGACGTCGTCCTTGCGGAAGTCGACCAGGGTGGTCGAGGTCGTGATCCGCACGTCGATGCCGGGATGGGCTTCCTGGAATGCCGTCAGCCGCGGCAGCAGCCATTTGGCGGCCAGCGAGGCGATGGTGGAGACCGTCAGCACCTTGGCGTTGTCCTTGCGCACCAGCCGCTCGGTCGCCAGCCGGAGATCGTCGAACGCCGCCCGCACCAGCGGGAGATAGTCGCGGGCCTGCGGCGTCAACGCCAAGCTACGGTTCTGGCGGACGAAAAGGCGCAGCCCGAGCTCATCCTCCAAGCGCTTGATCTGATGGCTGATCGCGGTCTGCGTCACGTTCAGTTCGGAGGCCGCGCGGGTGAAGCTCAGATGCCGCGCCGCGGCCTCGAACGCCCGCAATCCATTCAGCGACGGCAGCCGGGTCACTCAGGGTCTCCCGTTTGCATGACGTTATATCATCCGAAGCGGTAGTAAATGTCGTTTGTAGATGAAAGGCAAGCCTCCGATAGTGCAGGTTCAGTGCAATACAGGAGGCTTTCATGTCTTTCTACGTCTCCTCGTCAATGACGAAACATCATACTCCCGGCTTCTGGTCGGGGGTGGCCGAGCTACTCGCCGCCTGGCGCCTCCGCTACCGCACACGGCACGAGCTGGCGCAATGGTCGGAGCGCGACCTGCACGACCTCGGCCTGTCCCGTAGCGATATCGCCGCCGAGATCGACAAGCCGTTCTGGCGGGGTTGAGCCCCTCACTCGTCCCGTCGCGCCGGCGCCGCTCCGCAAAGGAGGGCGCCGGCAATTTGATCTCCGCCGGAGTCCGTCATGCCGACGTCCGCCGTTGCCGATTTCGCCGCCGCGTCCAACGCCATTCACACCCGGCGTGGCGACGAGGTGCGGCTGCGCTTCGTGACATCGGCTGATGCCGAGGCGCTGCAGACCTATGTGCGCTCCTTGAGCCCGCGCTCGCGTCACAAGCGTTTCCTCGGCGCGCTGAGCGAACTGCCTCCGGCTGTGCTCGACGATTTCGTCGCGCTCGGCCGCAACGACCGTTACAGCCTGATCGGCGTGATGGATCACGACGGCGTCGAGAGCATCGTGGCCGAAGCGCGCTACGCGCTCGACCGCGATACCGGCCGCGTCGAGTTCGGCCTGTCGGTGCAGGACCGCTGGCAGGGCCACGGCATCGGCCCGGCGCTGATCGCGAATCTCGAGCGCCGCGCGGTTGCGCTCGGCGGCGTCACGCTATCGGGCGATGCGCTGCGTACCAACGACGTGATGATTGCGCTCGCCAGGAAGTCCGGCTTCGATCTTCGCCAGTATCCCGATGACTGGACCTTGGTGCGATTCGAGAAGGAGCTGAGGCACCGGTCTACGGAATCGCCAAGCGGCGGCCTGAGGGTAGTGGACCGTGAGCCGCGCATCATAGCACATTCATGATATGACGTCCGTCATGCCACGCGCAGGCGGAGTATCCCATGCGCTGCGGTCTGTCCACGTTCCTCTCCGCGAGCTGCGCGTACTGGATCGCCCGGTCAAGCCGGGCGATGACAGTCGTTGTGAGGCGAGCATCGGCAATCGAATGACTACGCCGCGCCTCAAAACATCTCCACCCACGGCCTGAGCTCGATCTCCCAGCTCCAGGCGCTGCGCGGCTGCTGAAGCACGCTCCAATAGCTGGCAGCGATGGCGTCCGGGTCGAGCATCGAGTCCGGGCGCTCGGCGGGCTCCTGCCTTGCCGCACTCCTGATCCCGCCGTCGATGACGAAGTGCGCGACGTGGATGCCCTGCGGCGACAGTTCGCGCGCCATGCTCTGGGCGAGGCCGCGCAGCGCGAACTTGCCCATCGCGAACGGCGCCGACTGGGCGTAGCCCTTCACGCTGGCGGAGGCGCCGGTGAACAGGATGGCGCCGTGCTTGTTCGGCAGCATGCGCTGTGCCGCCTGCTGCGCCACCAAGAAGCCGCCGAAGGCGCTGACGGCAATCGACTGCTGCACGTCGGCCGGCACGAGATCGGTGAGCGCTCCGCGCGCCCGCGCGCTGGCATTGTAGACCACGAGATCAGGCGCGCCGATCTCGCGCTCGACGATGCCGAACAGCCGCTCGACCTCCTCCGGATTGGTCGCATCGCAGGGGTAGGCGCGGGCGCCGGTCTCGTTGCAGAGCGCGCCGAGCTTCTCGATCTTGCGCGCAGCCAGCGCCACGCGGATCTTCTCGCGCGCGAACAGCCGCGCCAGCGAGGCCGAGAGCCCTTCGCCGGCACCGACGATGAGGGCGATCTTGTAGGCTGGGATATCCATGGGCAGGTCCTTGGGCCAAAGCGTCCGCAGGAATCAAGCTAATGCACCGGCGGCCGACTTCCTACGGCTCGTCCCCACATTTTTGCCACGCGCCCTCAGGTGGGGCGCGGCTGCAATCCGGCGAGGCAACCAATCTCCTCCAGCACGACGTCGAGTCGGCTTCGATCGTGCAGGAACGCGTATTTGCCGCGGAGCATGGCCAACGAGCGCGCATGATATTTCTGCGGCTTCTGTGTCCACGTGAAGTCACCCAGCTGCACGCTGAAGACGTCGCGCTGTCCCGCCAGTGCCTGCTCGTTGGCGAGCGTCCACGGCATGAACAGCGCGCCGACTTGGCGGGTCAGGATCGGCATCAAGGTCAGTGACAGTTCCGGCCACAGCTCGAACTCGCCTTCGGCGCGCGGCCATAGCATGCGGTGGATCCAGGCCAGCACATGCGGCGCGCGGCCTTCGATCAGGGCGCCGGCGGTCGGATCGGTCCACAGCTCGTAGAGCTGGCCCCACAGTCCGAAATCGCCGTAGGCCGGACGGTGGCCGAACAGATACGGCCTGACCGAGAGATGTCGTTCGAGCAGGTCGAGCATTTCGGCAAAGCCCTGCTCGATCTGCGGCGCGTTGATCTCGTTCGAGCCGACATACCAGAGCCGCTCGACCATGCGGGCGCGGACTTTATCCGCCACTTCGCCGCACTCGGCCTCGTCCGCCCTGGGGGCGCGGATGCGGGCGATGCGTCCGGCCGAGGCGCGCTGATCGAGATCGCGGGCCCAGCGATAATGGAACATCCACTTGTTGCCCCACTCGTCGCCGAACTCCTCGATCAAGGCCGAGATGAAGCTCGTCAGCGCGTCGCCGGGATGAAGCGTGGGTTGCGGAAAGTCGAGCTCCAGCGCGTCGATGATCGGCGTCGAATCCTGCATCGGCATCTCGTCGGGGCCGACCACCAGCGGAATGATCGGCAGCTTGGCGTGCCGCGCGAACTCCGCCTCGCTTTCCGCATTGCGCAATATCCATTGATGCGGAATGCCCTTGTAACGCAGATACGATCGCACCTTGACCGAATAGGGCGACATCTCCGCCCCGAAGATGCGATAAACCTCCGTCGGCTGATTGGTCATGGATCTGCTCCCGGTTCGGCGCACGCCGCTGCTTGTTGTGTATCCCATCAGGCGCAACCTGTCGAAGAGTCCATCAGAGACTTGCGGAAACGAACGAGGGCTTAACGATCATGCATCAGTTCCTGAAACGCGATGACGTGATGACCGGCGGCGCGAGGCCGGAGTTGCTGGCGCCCGATACCACGGGGCTGAACTTCTATCGCGCCGATCCGGCGCTCACCGATCTCCTGCGCATCCATCTGCCCGAGACGCTGTTTCGGCACCTCGTGCCGCATCTCGACCGTCTCGGCGAGCTCGCCGGCTCCTATCTCGACGAATGCGCCCGCTTGGCTGACCGTCATGGCCCCGTGCTGCACCAGCGCGACCGCTTCGGCCGCGACGTGCAGTGGGTCGAGTATCATCCCGCGTATCGCGAGCTGGAGCGCGCCGCCTTTGGCGAGTTCGGCATTCATGCGATGTCGATCCGCAAGGGCATTCTCGGCTGGCCGAGCAAATATCCCGTCGCGGCAAAGCACGCCTTCACCTTCCTGTTCAACCAGGCGGAGTTCGGTCTGGGATGTCCGATCAATGTCACCGATGGCTGCGCCAAGCTGCTGGCGAGCTTCGGCAGCGACGGGCTCAAGGCCAAGTACCTCGATGGCCTGACCCAGACCGACATGAGAAAGCTGACCCAGGGTGGCCAGTTCATGACCGAGAAGGAGGGCGGCTCCGATGTAGGCACCTTGACGACGGTCGCCGTCCCGGAGGGCGACCATTGGCGCCTGCATGGCGAGAAATGGTTCTGCTCCAATGCCGATGCGAAAGTGGTGATGCTGCTGGCGCGGCCGCAAGGCGCCGAAGCGGGAACGCGCGGCGTCGGCCTGTTCTTGATGCCGCGCTTCCTCGATGACGGCAGCCAGAACCACTATCGGATCGTGCGCCTGAAGGACAAGCTCGGCACGCGCTCGATGGCCTCGGGCGAGATCAAGCTGGAGGGCGCGATCGCCTATGCGGTCGGGCGGCTCGATCGCGGCTTCGTGCAGATGGCCGAGATGGTCAACTCGTCGCGTCTCTCCAACGGCGTCAAGTCGACGGCGCTGATGCGGCGGGCCTGGCACGACGCGATCACGGTCGCGCGCAACCGCGTGGTGTTCGGAAAACGCATCGTCGACCTGCCGCTCGGGCGTCGGCAATTGATGAAGATCCTGCTCGCGACCGAGCAGGCGCTGTCGATGAGCTTCCTCACCGCCGACGCGCTCGACCGTGCCGAGGCCGGCAGCCAGGAGGCCGCGGCGCTGCTGCGCATCCTGACGCCGACATTGAAGTTCCGTGCCACGCGCGACGCGCGCAAGGTCTGCGGCGATGCCTTGGAGATGCGCGGCGGCATCGGCTATGTCGAGGAGTTCGTCACCGCGCGGCTGCTGCGCGACGCCCATCTCGGCTCGATCTGGGAGGGCACCGGCAACATCGTCGCGCTCGATGCGCTGAAGCGCGCCGTGGGCCGGCACGGTGCGGAGGCCGCGCTGGCAGCCGAACTGCATGCGCGGCTCGACGACAGCGCCGCCGTGCCGCAGGCCTGGCGCGATCAGCTGCATCGACTCGTGGATCGTGCCGTGGGCTTTGCGCGCGAGGTCGCGGGACGCGCCGACAATGAGTCCGAAGCGCGCCGCGCCACCAGCCTGCTGTATCACGTGGCGAGCGCCGTCTCGACGACCTGGGAAAGCGCGCGCATCCACGCGATGCGCGGCGACGCGCGCAGGCTGTTGCTGGCGAAGCTCATCGTCGCGCACCGGCTGACGCCGTCCGATCCGTTCCGGCTCGCGGAAAATAGGATGGATGATGCCATCGCGACACTGCTGCTCGGCGAACGTACCGCTGATATGGAGGAGGTTGGCGAACTGCTGTCAGCGGCGTAGGCTTGCCGCGACCAACAACAAACAAGATCGGGAGAACGCCAATGAAAGCCGCCGTGCTGATGGAGGTCAACAAGCCGCTGGTGATCGAGGACATCAGTGTGCCCAAGCCGGGGCCGCGGGAAGTGCTCATCCGCACGGCGGTGGCCGGTCTCTGCCATTCCGACCTGCACTTCATCGAAGGCCTGTATCCGCATCCGCTGCCCGCCGTGCTCGGCCATGAATCGGCTGGGATCGTCGAGCAGGTCGGCGCCGACGTAACCTATGTGAAGCCGGGCGATCATGTCGTCACGTGCTTGTCCGTGTTCTGCGGCACCTGCGACAACTGCACGACGGGCCGCCCGGTGCTGTGCACCGATACGACGGTGAAGATGCCGCCCGGCGCCTCCAACCGGCTGTCATGGGGACGAAGTGAGAAGCTGCACCAGTTCCTCAATTTGTCGTCCTTCGCCGAGCAGATGCTGGTGCACGAGAACGCGATCGTGAAGATCCGTCCGGACATGCCGCTCGATCTTGCCGCGCTGATCGGCTGCGGCGTCATCACCGGCTATGGTGCCGTGGTCAACACCGCGCGGGTTACGGCCGGTGAGACCGTCGCCGTGATCGGCTGCGGCGGCGTCGGCATGGCCGCGATCAATGGCGCCGAGATCGCGGGTGCCGGCCGCATCATCGCCATCGACACCAATCCGGCCAAGCTGCAACTGGCAACGAAGCTCGGTGCCACCGACATCATCAATCCGGCCGACGGCGACGTCGTGGCCCAGGTGCGCGAGCTGACCAAGGGCGGCGTGCACCACGCCTTCGAGGTGCTCGGGCGCAAGGAGACGGCGGAGCAGGCGTTTGCGATGCTGGCGCCCGGCGGCACCGCGACCATCGTCGGCATGATCCCATTCGGCCAGAAGATCGAGCTGCACGGCTTCGACTTCCTGCGCGAGCGCCGCATCCAGGGCTCGTCGATGGGCTCGAACCACTTCCGCGTCGACATGCCCCGTCTCGTCGAATTCTATTTGCGCGGCAAGCTGCATCTGGAGGACTGGATCTCCGCCAAGCTGAAGCTGTCCGAGATCAACGAAGGGTTCGCCAACATGAAGGCCGGCAAGACGCTGCGCAGCGTGATCATGTTCGACGCGTGAGGTGGGTGGTCGGGTGTGAGGCAGGTGATGAGGTTCGGCGGGTCTGCCTATTAGTTACCCGTCATGCCCGGGCTTGACCCGGGCATCCAGTCTCTCTGGAAGATGGATGGCCGGGTCAAGCCCGGCCATGACGATGTAGGACGACGGCGGAATTTGGCGAGGCGTTGTTGAACAAGCCCGATCGCTAACTAGTTCGCAAACAGCGGCGGCGGGACGAAGCCGCCGAACTCGCGCTCGATCAGTTCGGCGAGCTTGAGCGGCGTGCGGTCCTCGAAGAACGGGCCGACGATCTGCACCCCGACCGGCAGGCCGTCGGCAAGCCCAAGCGGAATCGCGGTGGCGGGCAGTCCGGGCAAGGTGGCGATGCCCGGCCAGGCGAGCTGATCGGTGTAGCAGTGCTCGACGCCGTCGATGCTGATGCGGCGCTGCTCCTGGTCGGCCGAATGGTCGTGCGGATAGGCCGGCGTCGGCATGATCGGGCAGATCACGGCATCGAACTGCTCGAACAGCGTTCGCCATTGCGCGCGCAGCCGTGCCCGCGCCCCGCCGGCCTGCACCCAGTCGCGATGGCTGAGCGCGATGCCGCGCAGCCGCTCCGCCGCGAGGCTCGCTGCCTCCTTCGGCAATTGCGCGGCCGCGTGGCTGGCGCCGGCGTGGACCTCCGCTGGCATGGTGGCGCCGATGAAGCCGAGCAGCATGCGCATGTAGAGCCGGCTCGATGCGGCGAAGTCCGGCAGCAGCGGGCTCTCCGTCGTGACGCTGACGCCGGCCCGCGCGAGGTCGGCCGCCAGCCGCTCGATCGCGCCGCGCACGGCGCTGTTGGTCGGCAGCAGCGGATCGCTCGCGACCACCAGCACGCGGAAATCCTGCAGGCGACCGTGACGCGGCGGCGGCAGGTCGAGGCGAAACGCCTTGCCGGCTTCGAGCGGGTCGGGGCCTGCGATCACATCGAGCAGCAGCGACAGATCAGCGGCCGAGCGGGCCATCGGGCCGACGACGGCGAGGTCCGCCTCGCCCGGCAGCGGCTGAAACGGCGGTGGCGTGTGGCCGCGCGAGGCCGCGAGGCCGTAGGTCGGCTTGTGCGCGGTGACGCCACAATAAAACGCGGGGACCCGGAGCGAGCCGCCGATATCGGAGCCGAGCGACAGCGAGCCGTAGCCGGCCGCCAGTGCCGCGGCCGATCCGCCGGACGAACCGCCTGGCGTGCGGCCGAGATCGTAGGGATTGTTGGTGGTGCCGTAGATGTCGTTGTAGCTCTGCCAGTCGCCGAGCCCGAGCGGCACGTTGGTCTTGCCGAGCACGATGCCGCCGGCATCCTTCACGCGCGTCACCGTCAGCGCATCCTCGGCCGCGATGAAATCCCTATGCTGCGGAAAACCCCAGGTCGTCGGCAGGCCGGCGACGTTGTAGGATTCCTTCACCGTGAGGGGAAGGCCGAGCAGGGGCCGCCGTTCGCCGCGCGCCAGCGCCGCGTCGGCGACGTCAGCGGCAGCGAGCGCGCGCTCGAAATCGCGCACGCAGACGGCGTTGATCTCGGAGTCATGACGTTCGATGCGGTCGATGGCGAGCCTGGTCAGCTCCACGGACGAGATCTGACGATCTGCCAATGCCTTCGCCGTGTCGACGGCGGTTGCGAACGTCCATTGCGGTGCGGCCAAGGTCGATCCTCCCGGTGCGATGTTTGCCGGGAGTCTTAACCGATGCGGATGGCGATCGCTTGACCAAAATTGCGGACTATCCTCTAGCCCGGCAGCATCCGCTGCATGACGCGGTCGCGATAGATGAAGACGTGCGCGATCGCGGCGGCGACGTGAACGACGATCAGGATCAGCAGCAGCCATTCGGAGGCCTGGTGCAGCCCGTCGATGGCGCGGTTACCGGCCGGGTTGCGCGCGGCCAGCATCGGCAACGGAAGCAGGTAGAAGAACGACACGCTCCAGCCGCGGAAGGAGGCGAACAGCCAGCCGGTGATGGTGCTCGCCAGCACCATCACATAGAGCATCCAGTGCACGACCTCCGAGCTCAGCCGCTGCCAGGGCGGCAGCGAGCTTTCCGGTGCGACCGGATGGGTGAGCCGCCAGACGAAGCGCACGGCGATCAATGCCAGAATGGTGAGACCGAACGAGATGTGCAGGATCATCGGCGCGCCGGGGGGAGTGTTCGCGTGCAGGTCCGGCATCAGCCAGCCGATCGGATACTGGATGGCGAGCAGCGCCACCACCAGCCAGTGCAGGATCTTCGCGGGCGTGCCGTAATGCAAGCGTGGCGTCATGACGAGTTTTCCGTTGTGATCGGTCTGGCGCCATCAGCCTCGCGGCTGGACGTTTCGCAAGACGCCGGGGTGCGGATGCTAGGCCGCTCCTATGAGAATTCCGACGCCGAGCACGATGATGCCGCCGAGCACGATCTGGAACACCGCCTGCAGGAACGGCGTGTCCATGTAGCGCGCGCGGATGTAGGCGATCGCCCACAGCTCGAAGAATACGACGAGACTGGCGATCGCGGTCGCAATCCAGAACGCGTTGGTCCAGGAGTCCGGGACGAGATAGGGCATCGTGTGCCCCAATCCGCCGAGCGTGGTCATCGCGCCGCACACGGCGCCACGCAGCCACGGCGAGCCGCGGCCCGTCAGCGAGCCGTCGTCGGACAGCGCCTCGGCAAAGCCCATGCTGATGCCGGCACCGATCGAGGCGGCGAGACCGACCAGGAAGGTCTGGAAGTTCTGATGTGTGGCGAAGGCGGCGGCGAACAGCGGCGCCAGCGTCGAGACCGAGCCGTCCATCAGGCCGGCGAGACCGGGCTGGACATATTGCAGCACGAACACGCGCCGCCGCGTCTCGTCCTCCTTGTGCCGGACGTCCGGGCTGAGGATCTTGTCGGTCAGTTTCGCCGCGACCTTCTCGTGGCCCTTCTCGGCCTCGGCGAGATCGCCGAGCAGCCGGCGCACGCCGACGTCCTTGGCCTGCTCGGCGGCCTTGGCGTAGAAGCGCTCGGCCTCGAACTCCATCGTGCCGACCTCGCGGCGGATGGCGTCGAGCGACAGGTTCTTGGTCAGCCAGATCGGCCGGCGCTGCATGAAGCCCTTGACGTTCTCGCGCCGGATCGGCGGCAGGTTCTTGCCGAAGCGCTCCTCATAGAGCTCGAGCAGCATGTGGCGGTGGCCCTTCTCCTCCTCGGCCATCTGCTCGAACAGCTTGGCCGAATCCGGATAGCGTTCCGCCAGATCCTCCGCGAAGCTCATATAGATGCGGCCGTCTTCCTCTTCGGCAGAGATCGCGATTGCCAGGATCTCGCGCTCGGTGAGGTCGGCGAAGTTCTTCATTCCAAGGTCCCCGGATCTTTCGCTCTCAACATTCGAGTATTTAGAACGCTTCTAAAGTCTATATGGATTTGCTGCACCGCGGTCAAACTCCGGCCGCAGATTGGTCGCGAAACCCTTTCGTGACGTCGCATTCAAGCTCCAGTCATGGAACTGCGAGGATAGTCCGTCGTTCGCGTTCCGCTCAGCCACCTAAGGAGTTCCAATGGATAGCGTCAAATATCGGCTCAACGATCCAGGGTTGGCGCCGCGCCGCACCCGGATGGACATCCCGGGCTGGGCGGGCGAACGCCAGCCACGCGCGAACGGCTCGCATGAGCAGGTCTGGCATTGCGTACCATTCTCGGAAGGTGCGCAATATGGCATCGAGCTGTTTTATCCCTACGACTTCGAGCTGCAGGTCACCACGCGCGACGGCAAGCTGGAGCTGTCCGGCGACTGGGGCGAGCCGCCGAGCCCGAGCCTGCAATGGCCGCCATTCCGCAATTTCGGCGATGCCTTCTACACCTACCAGATCCTGCTCGATCTCAAGGTGCCCAACGGCTTTGCGATCCGGACCGAGCCGCATCCGCGATTCTACACCGACCGCACCGATACCTGCCCGATCGCCGTGCCGGCGCTGGTGCGCAGTTTCTGGCCGATGCTGTTCTTCTGCGTGTTCAAGGCGCCTGCCGAGGGCCGGACCCACATCTTCCGCCCCGGCGAGCCGTTCGCGCAGGTGATCGTGATTCCCGAGGAGGCGAACTTCACGGTCGAGCCGATGAGCCCCGACGAGGCGGCGGAACGCGAGCTGCAGTCACGCCGGATCCATGCCAGCCGACCGGTGCTCGCCAAGGACACCGAATGGGTGTCGAGCACCGATACGGTGTTCGACGGCACCTACCGCCACCTGCATCGCGCAGCGAAGGAGAAGGCGCGCAAATCGTGAGGACGCCCTGCTGACATGAAAGAGGCGCCGACCTCGCGGCCGGCGCCCCGTCAAACCATCATCGCGATGCGATCAGTAGCGATCGTAGTACCAGTGATGGTGGTGATGATGGTGATGGTGGTGATACCAGCGCCGCGGCGGCACCACGTAGACGCGCGGACCATAGCCGTAGCCATAGCCATAGCCGCGCCAGTAGCCATGGTGGTGATGGTGATGATGATGGTGGTGATGGTACCATTGCGCGAGTTGAACCTTCGGCTCGGCCGTCGGCGGTCCCTGCTCGTCGAGTGCTTGAAGCACCTTGGCGGCGTTCGGAATCGGCTCGAGCAGGTCGGCGTAGGAATTGGCCTTCAGGACATCGGTCGGGGCGGGAGCCGCCGACGCCTGCGCCGTGCCGAGCGCGCCGACAGCGGCGACCGCGCCCAACAAGCCTGCGATCTTCTTATCCATAAATCATCTCCTGATGCGCATCGCCCGGATGCAGAAACGTCAACCCCGAATGTTCGTTCCTCGATTCGCCTGATAGTTCGAAACGGCGTCCGAAATCAGGCTGTCAGTCTGTTCAGGAACGTTAACAGGAGCTCATTGACTCGTTCATGTTGCTCCTGCTGCACCCAATGACCGGCGCGATCGATCAGCTCGCACAGTATCATGTTGGTGCACACTCGGGATTGCATCGCCTCAAACACGCCGGGCCGTTGGTAGATGCCCCAGTCTTGCAGGCCCGAGATGAATGCAGACGGAACGTCGATGGTGAGATCCGACCACGTCTGCAATTCAGCGTCGAATAGGCCGGACGCGCCGCAGCGGTACCACTGCAGTCCGCCCTGGAAGCCGTTTCGTTCATATTCGGCGGTGTAGACAGCGAGCTCATGGTCCGGCAGCCAGCGATTCGCCGCGATCGCCGCCGCATCTGGCATCTCCTCGGCGACGGTCCCGGCCATCGTCTTGCCGAGGTCCATCACGTAGTAGGTCGGTAGCTTCGCGAGCTCGCTCGCGCTCCACGCCTGCAGCGGGTAAGGCACGTTGCCCGTCCAGTCCGCACTTTTGTGATGGTAATAGGCGCGCAGGAAGTCATGCAGTCCCTGCGGCGCTCGATGCATGTCCGTATTGGCCTGCCGCGTCGCGTAGTACCATTGATAGTGCTTGCGCGGCCGCGGCAGCGCGGCCAGTTCGCGATGCACGGGATCCTCCTGCGGCACGAGGGGATGACCGGCGATGTCGAACGGTGCTGCCGGTGGCCCCGGGAACGGTGCGCTCATCATCACGACCGATCGAAAGACATCGGGGCGGATCACCGCGCACCACGCCGCGACGGGGCTGCCGAAGTCGTGGCCGATGACAGAAGCGACATGGCGATGGCCGAATGCATAGACCACGCCAAGCGCATCACGCACCAGATTGGTGAATCGAAACGGCGCGAGATCGTCGTCATAGTCGGCGCTCCACCCCGTGGTGCGGCCATAGCCGCGCTGGTCCGGCGCCAGCACGTGATATCCGGCGGCGGCCAGCGCCGGCATCACCTTGCGCCAGCTATAGGCCAGCTCGGGAAAGCCGTGTAGCAGCAGCACACAGGGGCGGCCGGGCGTCTCGAAGCCGGCTTCCAGCACGTGCATGCGCAGGCCGTTGATGCCGTCGACGAAGCGCGAGCGGATCGTGGATGGGAGGGGAAGCGGGGGAAGGGACTGGGACATGGCGTGCACTCTCCTCGCGTCGTCCCGGCCAAGCGAGCGAAGCGAGCGCGAGCCGGAATCCATAACCACAGGCGCTCATGTGACGCCAAGCTGGAGCTTATACCCTTCGCATCATCGGCTGCGGTGGCTATGGGTCCCGGCGCAAGGCCGGGACGACAGCTACCGTTATTGGAGCTACGCCGCGCCCTTCTTCGGCCAGTAGCGCTCGCGCAGGTGGCGCTTGACCAGCTTGCCGGTCGGCGTGCGCGGCAGTTCCGGCTCGAAGTCGATCGAGCGCGGGCATTTGATCGGTGACAGGTGCTTGCGGCAGAACAGGATCAATTGCTCCTCGAGCGCCTTGCCGGCGCGCGCCATGTCGTGCGGCTGCACCACCGCCTTGACCTCCTCGCCCATCTCCTCGTTGGGAACGCCGAACACCGCGACGTCGGCCACCTCCGGGTGGGTGACGAGGACGTCCTCGGTCTCCTGCGGGTAGATGTTCACGCCGCCGGAGATGATCATGTAGGACTTGCGGTCGGTGAGATAGAGGAAGCCGTCGGCATCGAGATAGCCGACATCGCCGAGGGTCGACCAGCCCTTGTCATTATAGGCGCGCTTCGTCTTCTCCGGATCGTTGTGATAGGAGAACACAGGTGCGTCGGCAAAGTAGACCGAGCCGATCTCCCCGATGGGCAGTTCCTGGTCGTCCTCGCCGAGGATCTTGATCTTGCCGACGACGGCACGGCCGACGCTGCCGCGGTGCTCCAGCCACTGCTTCGAGGTGCAGACGGTGACGCCGTTGCCTTCGGAGCCGGCATAATATTCAATCAGGATCGGACCCCACCAGTCGATCATCTTCGCCTTGACGTCGACCGGGCAGGGCGCTGCGGCGTGGATCGCACCCTTCAAGGTCGAGACGTCGTAGCGCTTGCGGACGTCCTCCGGCAGCTTGAGCATGCGCACGAACATGGTCGGCACAAGCTGCGACTGCGTGACCTTGTATGTCTCGACGAGCTTCAGGAACTCCTCGGCGTCGAAATGCTCCATGATGATCGAGGTGCCGCCGAGCACGGATACCATCATGTTGAAGCGCAGCGGCGCTGCATGATAGAGCGGTGCCGGCGACAGATAGATGCTGTCGGCGTTCATGCCGCACATGTCGGCGCAGAGCACGCGCAGGAACTGGTTCGGCTGATCGATCGGATTGCCTTCGAAATCCTTCTTGATGCCCTTCGGCCGTCCCGTGGTGCCCGACGAATACAGCATGTCGTAGCCGGCGACCTGGTCGGCGATCGGCGTCTTGGGCTGGGCGCCGGCCTCCTTGTCCCACGAGCGGAAGCCGGGCTCCGGCTCGTCGACCATGAAGAACAGCGGGCCGTCCGTGCCGCTCACGAGATCGCGGACCTGCTCGGCGCATTTCGGCGAGGTGATGAAGACCTTGGCGCCGCAATCCTTGATGATGTAGGCGATCTCGTCCTTGGTGAGATAGCGGCTGATCGCGGTATAGTAGAGACCGGAGCGCTGCGCGGCCCAGGCGATCTCCATGAAGGCCAGCCGGTTCTCCATCAGGAAGGCGATATGGTCGCCGGCTTTCAGGCCCAGCGCACGAAACAGCTGCGCGCCCTGATTGGAGAGCTCGTCGAGCTCGCGATAGGTGATGGCCTTGCCGGTGCCGGCCATCTGATAGGCGATCTTGTCGGGATGGCTTCGGGCGTGGATGGAGGGGTGGGTCATGAGGGCACACCGCTTGATCAGGATGGCTGTCGTCCCCGCGAAAGCGGAGACCCATAACCACCGAATGAAATTGGGAAGCGAGCTGGAGCTCCAGCTCAGCTCGACCACGAACACGTGGGCGTATGGGTCCCGGCGCAAGGCCGGGACGACACCATTGCTGTAGCGAGGACTACAGCCGCTCCACGATCGTCACGTTCGCCATGCCGCCGCCTTCGCACATCGTCTGCAACCCATAGCGCTTGTTGCGGGCCTTCAGCGCATGCAGCAGCGTGGTCATCAGCTTGGTGCCGGAGCCGCCGAGCGGATGGCCGAGCGCGATGGCGCCGCCATTGACGTTGAGCCTGTCAGGATCCGCGCGGGTTGCCTTCAGCCACGCGGTCGGCACCGAGGCGAAGGCCTCGTTGACCTCGTAAAGATCGATGTCGTCGATCGACATGCCGGCCTTCTGCAGCGCGCGCTGTGTCGCCGGCAACGGCGCCTCCAGCATGATGACGGGATCGCCGCCCATCATGGTCATGTGATGGACGCGGGCGATCGGCTTGACGCCGAGCGACTTCAGGCCGCGCTCGTTGACGACCATGACGCCCGAGGCGCCGTCGCAGATCTGGCTGGCTGTGGCCGCCGTCAGCTTGCCGTTCTCGGCGATCAGCTTGACGTTTCTGATGCCGTCGAGGCTGACGTCGAAGCGGATGCCCTCGTCGATGTAGTGGGTGTCGGTCGAGCCGTCGGCACGGGTGATCTCGAGCGGGATGATCTCGTCCTTGAATTGGCCTGCTTGCGTGGCGGCAATCGCGCGCTGATGGCTGTTATAGGCGTATTCGTCGAGCTCATCCTTCGAGAGTCCGTACTTCTCCGCCATCATTTCCGCGCCGGTGAACTGGCTGAACTGGATGTTCGGATAGCGGCTCTCGATGCCAGGGCTCTTGTAGTGCCCGAAGCCGTTCTTCGCCGGAAGCGTGGAGGAGAGACCCATCGGCACCCGGGTCATCGACTCCACGCCGGCGGCGATCACGACATCCATCGCGCCGGACATCACCGCCTGAGCAGCGAAGTGGAGCGCCTGCTGCGACGAGCCGCACTGCCGGTCGATCGAGGTGCCGGGCACGCTCTCCGGCAGCTTCGACGCCAGCACCGCGTTGCGCGCGATGTTGGTGGACTGCTCTCCGGTCTGCATGACGCAGCCCATGATCACGTCCTCGACCTGGTCCGGCGCGGCGCCGGAGCGCTCGACCAGCGTATCCAGCACCTTCGCGGCGAGATCGGCCGGATGCCAGCCGGCCAGACGGCCACCCTTGCGGCCGCCGGCCGTGCGTGCGGCCGCGACGATGTAGGCTTCCGCCATGACGTGTCCTCCCTAGACTTGGTGTTCGTGATTGCGCGCGATTTAAATGCTCCAATGTCGGTTAGTCAATCGATCAATTAACTCTTGAGATCAACTCCGGCTTCGGCTTATCTGCCGCGATCAATTGCGAGATGCGTCTTGGGACCTCAGCTTCAGAACAGCGCGCCGGAAAAAGTTCCCGCGGGACGGAATGCCACCGCGGAGAAGCTGCTGGACGCAGCGAGCGAGCTGATGATTCAGAGGTCCTCGATCGAAATTTCGCTCAGCGACATCGCCCAGAAGTCCGGCGCCAACGCCGCCCTGGTCAAATATCATTTCGGCAACAAGGACGGGCTGCTGCTGGCGCTGCTCGCCCGCGATGCTGCGACCGAGGTCGCCAATCTCGATTATCTGCTGGCGCAGCCACTTGCGCCGACGGCCAAGCTCAAGCTGCACATCAGCGGCATCATCCGCGCCTATCACCGGTTTCCCTACATGAACCGGCTGATCCACTATCTGCTGCACGAGAGCAGCGCCGAAGCCGCGGATGAAGTGTCGAAGTTCTTCGTCGCGCCGCTGTTGGATTTCCATCGCCGGCTGATCGAGGAGGGCGTCGCCAAGGGCGAGTTTCGCGCCGTGGATCCGGTGCTGTTCTATACCAGCCTGATCGGCGCCTGCGATCATCTGTTCTTCGGCCGCCACGCGATGTCGCGCGCGATCGGCGTCGGCCCGGTCACCGATGATGTCTGCCGTCAGTACATCGCCCACATGGAGGCGCTGATCTGCGGCGGAATATTGAAGAGGGCGAATGGCGAATAGGGAGTAGCGAATAGAGGTTCGCCCTATTCGCTACTCCCCATTCGCTATTCGCAAACAAAAAACGTCCAAGGAGGAAGCGTATCATGCAGTTGAACAACGTTGCCGTTCTCATCACCGGCGGTGGCTCGGGCCTGGGCGCCGCCACGGCGCGCGCCATGGCTGCCAAGGGCGCCAAGATCGCCGTGCTCGACCAGAGCAAGGAGAACGCGGAGAAGGTTGCCGCCGAGTTGAAGGGCGTCGCCATTCATGCCGACGTGACCGACGAGGAGCAGGTCAAGGCCGGCCTCGCCAAGGCCGAGGCGGCGCATGGCGTCGCCCGCGTGCTGGTCAACTGCGCCGGCATCGGCGGCTCGCAGCGCATCGTCGGCAAGGACGGCGTCTATCCGCTCGCGAAGTTCGCCCGCATCATCAACGTCAACCTGATCGGCACCTTCAACGTGCTGCGGCTGTTCGCCGAGCGCCTCGTCACCGCCGAGCCGATCGGCGAGGAGCGTGGCGTCATCATCAACACGGCCAGCGTCGCGGCCTATGAAGGCCAGATCGGCCAGATCGCCTATTCGGCCTCGAAGGGCGGCGTCGTCGGCCTGACCTTGCCGGCGGCGCGCGACCTCGCCAGCCAGAAGATCCGTGTCAACACCATCGCGCCGGGCCTGTTCCTGACGCCGCTGCTGATGGGCCTGAACGAAGAGGCGCGAAAGAGCCTCGGCGCCCAGGTGCCGCATCCGGCCCGCCTCGGCGACGCCTCGGAGTACGGCAACCTCGCGGTTCACATCGTCGAGAATCCGATGCTGAACGGCGAGACCATCCGCCTCGACGGTGCCATCCGCATGGCGCCGCGCTAGCGGCAAGCTCCGCTGTCGTCCCGGCCTTGCGCCGGGACCCATACTCCGCGGCGTCTGAAACAGGCAATCTGACAGACGCCGTAGGTACAACACAAGCCGGTGGCTATGGATCCCGGCGTTCGCCGGGATGATACTAAGGGTGGAGCGCGCGTCATGTCCCAACCGCTGCTGATCGAGCACGACAATGGTGTCGACCGGGTGACGCTCAACCGTCCGGACAGCCTCAACGCGCTCGATCCGGCGCTGATCGACGCGCTCAATGCCTATTTCGAAAGCCTGCAGCGCAATCGTACCACGCGGGTCGTCGTGCTGAAGGGCGCCGGCAAGAACTTCTGCGCCGGGCTCGATCTGAAAGCCGCGATGCAGCGGCGCGGCGGTGTCAATGAGCCCCCTGGCGTCACCGAGTCCTTGGATTCGCAGCGGCGCATCGCCGATATCGTGATGCTGATGCGGCGCTGTCCGCAGCCGATCATTGCGCTGGTGCAGGGCGCAGCCGCCGGCGGCGGCTTCGCCCTGGCGCTCGCGGCCGATATCCGCATCGCGTCGCGCTCGGCGCGGATGAACTGCGCCTTCATCAAGCTTGGCTTAGGGGGCTGCGACATCGGCACCAGCTACTTTTTGCCGCGCCTCGTCGGCGTCTCCGTCGCGTCTGAGCTCATTCTCACCGGCCGCTTCATCGGCGCCGAGCGCGCGCTCATGGTCGGGCTGGTGTCGGAGATCGTCGAGGACGATATGCTCGAGAGCGCGGCCGCGCCGTTCATCGAGGCGATGATGACCGCATCGCCGGTCGGTCTTCGACTGTCGAAAGAATGCCTCAACATGAGCGTCGATGCGTCGTCGATCGAAGCCGTGATCGCCATGGAGGATCGCAACCAGGTGCTGTGCAGCCGCTCCGAAGATTTCAAGGAAGGTATTCAAGCCTTTCTTGAGAAGCGAAAGCCGGTCTATACCAACCGCTAGATATCAAGATCCGCAAAGGACGATATTTCGGGAGACGCAAAATGGACGGGACGGCAGCGAAGGTGCTGGAGAAGCCGGCATTCCGCAAGGTCAATTGGCTGGCGCGCGACATCGATGTCGTCAGGCGCGGTGACGGCGTCATCGTCATCAAGTCGCGCATTCCGCTGCAGGCCTATGAGCCGCATTTGGCGGCGCCGCTCGCCCGCTGGGCCAAGGAGGCGCCGACGCGGACCTGGCTCGCGCAACGCAGCGGCCCCGATCGACGTTGGCGCAAGCTGTCCTATGCCGAGGCGAAACGGACCGTCGACGGGCTGACGCAGGGTCTGCTCAATCTGAAACTCGACGGCCGCCCGGTCGCGATCCTCTCCGGCAATTCGATCGAGCATGCGCTCATCACCATGGCCGCGATGCAGGCCCGTTCGCCGGCCGCTCCGGTGTCGCCGGCCTATTCGTTGATGAGCCATGATCATCTCAAGCTCAAATATCTGTTCGGGCTGGTGAAGCCGGGCGTTGTCATGGTGCAGGACGGCCCGACCTTCGAGAAGGCGTTGAAGGCGCTCGATCTCGACGGCGTCACGGTCGTTCACGTCGCCCGGCCCTGCGAGGGCATCCCAAGCATCAGCTTCGCCGATCTCGCCGCGACGCCGGCGACACCGGAGGTCGAGGCCTCGATCGCGCAGATTACGTCCGAGACCGTCGGCAAGCTGCTGTTCACCTCCGGCTCGACCGGCATGCCGAAGGCCGTCATCAACACGCAAGCGATGATGTGCGCCAATGCGGCGATGATGATGCAGACCCGCCCGCGCGGTCCGGACGCGCCGATCTCCACGGTGCTCGACTGGATGCCGTGGAATCACACCATGGGCGGCAATGCACTGTTCAATCCGCTGCTGATCGAGGGCGGCACGCTCTACATCGACGACGGCCGGCCGATGCCCGGTCTGTTCGACGAGACGCTCAGGAATCTACGCGAAGTCTCCCCGACCTATTATGCCAACGTGCCTGCGGGCTACGCGGCGCTCGCAGCCGCAATGGAGAAGGACGACGCGCTGTGCCGCTCCTTCTTCAAGGATCTCGGGATCATGGCCTATGGCGGCGCGCGGCTGCCGGACGATCTCTATGAGCGCATGCAGGCGCTCGCGGTGAAGACTACCGGCGAGCGCATCGTGTTCTACACCGGCTGGGGCTCCACCGAGACCGCGCCGACCTCGACCGGCACCTATTGGAACACCGAGCGGGTCGGCCTCATCGGCCTGCCGTTCCCCGGCGTCGAGCTGAAGATGGTCCCGACCGGCGACAAATATGAGCTGCGCCTGCGCGGCATCAACGTCATGCCCGGCTATTTCGGCCAGCCCGAGCTGACGAAGAAGGCGTTCGACGAGGAAGGGTTCTATTGCATCGGCGATGCCGGCGTGTTCGTCGATCCCAATGATCCGACGCAAGGCATCATCTTCGCCGGCCGCGTGGTCGAGGATTTCAAGCTCACGACCGGCACCTTCGTCCATGTCGGCTCGCTGCGCACGGATGCGATCGCAGCCGCAACGCCGGCGATCCACGATGCGCTGGTGACGGGGCAGGACCGCGAATATGTCGGTCTCCTGGCCTGGCCCAATCTGCACGCCTGCCGCCAGTTGGTCGGTGATCCCAATGCGACGTTCGAGGATGTGGTGAAGCATCCTGCCGTCATCGACTGCGTCCGCCGTGGTCTCGAAGCCCATAATAATGAGTGCGAGGGCGCGACCAGCCGGCGCATCGGCCGCGCCATGTTGATGGTCGAGCCGCCCTCGATCGATGGCCATGAGCTGACCGACAAGGGCTACATCAACCAGCGCGCCGGCCTCGAGCGCCGCGCCGCGCTGGTCGAACGGCTCTACGCGGCCAAGCCCGACAGCGACGTGATCGTGCTGTGATGACGCATTTTGAAACCGTCATTCCGGGGCACTCGCGAAGCGAGTGAACCCGGAATCCAGAGATAAATCAGATCGAGATTCTGGGTTCGATGCTGCGCATCGCCCCGGAATGACGATCAGGAAGCAGGTGAGGCCATGAACTTCGATTTCTCCGACGACCAGAAGCAGCTGCGGGACCAGGCGCGGAAGTTCCTCGCCGAGAAGTGTCCGCCCAAGGCGGTGCGTGTCGTGCTCGACGGCAAGGAGCCATACGACCGCGCGCTGTGGAAGGGCTTTGCCGAGATGGGCTTCCTCGGCGTGGCCATTCCGGAAGAATATGGCGGTGCGGGCGCCGGCCATCTCGAGCTCTGCGTGATCGCCGAGGAGGTCGGCCGCGCGCTGGCGCCGGTGCCGTTCTCGTCCACGGTCTATCTCGCCGCGGAAGCGCTGATGCTGGCTGGCAGCGATGCGCAGAAGCAGACCTGGCTGCCGAAAATAGCGAGCGGCGAGGCAATCGGCACGCTGGCGCTGTTCGAGGGCACCGGTAATCCGTCGCCGAAAGCGATCAAGTGTGAGGCCCCCAACGGTGTGCTCAACGGCACCAAGAAGCCGGTCGCCGACGGCGCCATCGCCGATCTCATCATCGTTGCCGCGCGTACCGGCTCGACCGGCCGCGACAGCGACATCTCGCTGTTCCTCGTCGACACCAGGGCGGGCGGTGTCGAAGCGAAGGCGCTGACCAATCTCGATCCGACCCGCGGCCAGGCCGAGCTCACCTTCAAGAACTGCAGGGCGGAGCCGCTCGGCGCCGCCGGCGAGGGCTGGGGCATCATCACCCAGGTGCTCGATCGCGCCGCGGTGCTCACCGCCTTCGAGCAGGTCGGCGGCTCCGACCGCGCGTTGGAGATGGGCCGCGACTACGCGCTCGACCGCATCGCCTTCGGCCGGCCGATCGGCTCGTTCCAGGCGGTCAAGCACATGCTGGCCGACATGTATGTGTCCGCGACCCTGGCGCGCTCGAATTCCTATTACGGCGCCTGGGCGCTCTCGACCAACGCTCCTGAGCTGCCGGAGGCCGCGGCCTCGGCGCGCATCAGCGCGACGCAGGCCTATCAGCACTGCGCCAAGAACAACATCCAGGTCCATGGCGGCATGGGGTTCACCTGGGAGTTCGACTGCCACATGTACTACCGCCGCGCCAATGCGCTCGCGCTCGGTCTCGGCAGTCTGTCCTATTGGGAGGACCAGCTGATCGACCGCATGCGCAAGCGCAATGCGGCGTGAGGCAAGGTGAGAACTCGTAGGGTGGGCAAAGCGAAGCGTGCCCACCATCGCGTCATGTGATTGCAACGGTGGGCACGGCGCGCTGCGCCTTTGCCCACCCTACGAAAGCAGGGTTTGACCATGAACTTCGATGACACCCCGCAGGAGGCTGCATTTCGCGCCGAAGCCCGCGCCTGGATCGCGGCCAATGCGCCAAAGCAGTATGAGGACGAGCTGCGCGCCTCCTCGCTCGGCCGCGTCGCGCTGAAGGACGCCAATATCCTCGACGTCGCCAAGGCTTGGCAGAAGAAGAAGGCGGAGGCCGGCTGGGCCTGCCTGCATTGGCCGAAAGACTATGGCGGCCGCGGCGCCTCGCCGATCGAGCGCGTGATCTGGCAGCAGGAGGAGGGGCCTTACGGCAAGCTCTCCGGCATGTTCATCATCGGTCATGGCATGTGCGGCCCGACCATGATGGCCTACGCCTCCGAGCAGCATAAGCGTGAATATCTGCCGCCGCTCGCGTCGGGAGAGAAGGTCTGGTGCCAGCTGTTCTCCGAGCCGGCCGGCGGCTCCGACGTCGCTGGCCTGCGCACCCGCGCCGAGAAGCGTGGCGACGACTGGGTGATCAACGGCCAGAAGATCTGGACCTCGGGCGCGCATTACTCCGACTACGGCATCCTGCTGACGCGCACCGATCCCACGGTGCCGAAACACAAGGGGCTCACCATGTTCTTCCTGGACATGAAGAGTCCGGGCGTCGAGATCAGGCCGATCAAGCAGGCCAGCGGTCACTCCGATTTCAATGAGGTCTATTTCACCGGCGTCGTGATCCCGGATTCGCAGCGTCTCGGCGCCGTCAATGACGGCTGGAACGTCGCGCTGACAACGCTGATGAACGAGCGCATGTCGATCGGCGCCGGTGTCTCCACCGGTTTTCCGGAGCTGTTCGACTTCTGCTCCAACCTGATGCTGGACGATCGGCCCGCGATCGAGGACCGCAACGTTCGCTCGAAGCTCGCGAGCTGGGCGGTGAAGGCGAGCGGACTGAAATACACCAGCATCCGCGCCATCTCGGCGCTGTCGAAGGGCGAGCGGCCGGGACCTGAGAACTCGATCGGCAAACTCGTCGCCGGACCGATGATCCAGGACGTCGCGGCTTACGCGCTGGACCTGCAGGGCGCCGCCGGCGTGCTGAGCGGCCCGGAGGCTGAGCTCGCCGGAAAATTCCAGGCGATGCTGCTGCGCGCGCCCGGCACCCGCGTCGAAGGCGGCACCGACGAGATCATGCGCAACATCATCGCCGAGCGCGTGCTCGGGTTGCCGGGTGACATCCGGGTCGACAAGGACGTGCCGTTCAATCAGGTGCCGACCCGGGGACGAAACTAACACGTGCAGTCGTAGGGCGGGTTAGCGCAGCGTAACCCGCCGTCAGCTCGTACAACGCTGATCAAGTGGCGGGTTACGCCTTTGGCTAACCCGCCCTACGCATCGGGAGTGAGGGTTAGACCATGAACTTCGACGACACCCCGCAGGAAGCCGCTTTTCGCGACACCGCGCGCGCTTGGATCGCGGCCAACGCGCCGAAGGAGCTGGAGGAGGAGCTGGCGAGCTCCTCGCTCGGGCGTATCCGGCTCAAGCATGCCGACATCGTCGAGGTCGGCAAGGCTTGGCAGAAGAAGAAGTCCGATGCCGGTTGGGCCTGCCTGCACTGGCCGAAGGAGTATGGCGGCCGCGGTGCGACGCCGATCGAGCGCGTGATCTGGCAGCAGGAGGAGGGCGTGTACGGCAAGCTGACGCAGCCGTTTCAGATCGGCGAGGGCATGTGCGGCCCGACCGTGATGGCCTATGGCAGTGAGGACCACAAGCGGCGCCATCTGCCCAAGCTCGCTTCCGGCGAGGAGATCTGGTGCCAGCTGTTCTCCGAGCCGGCGGGCGGCTCCGACGTCGCGGGTCTGCGCACCCGCGCCGAGAAGCGCGGCGACGACTGGCTCATCAATGGTCAGAAGATCTGGACCTCGGGCGCGCACTATTCCGACTATGGCCTGTTGATCACGCGCACCGATCCCACCGTGCCCAAGCACAAGGGCCTGACGATGTTCTTCCTGGACATGAAGAGTCCGGGCGTCGAGGTCCGCCCGATCAAGCAGGCCAACGGCATGCAGGAGTTCAACGAGGTCTATTTCACCGACGTGGTGATCCCGGATAGCCAGCGGCTCGGCGCGGTCGGCGACGGCTGGAACGTGTCGCTGACCACCTTGATGAACGAGCGCATGTCGATCGGCGCGCGGCTCGCCACCGGCTTCCCGGAGATGTTCGAGTTCTGCGCCAATCTGATGACCGAGAGCGGACTCGCCATCGACGATCGCGCCACGCGCTCGAAACTGGCGTCGTGGGCGGTCAAGGCCAGCGGGCTGAAATATACGAGCTATCGCGCGATCTCGGCGCTGTCCAAGGGCGAGCGGCCGGGACCTGAGAATTCCATCGGCAAGCTGGTCGCCGGCGTCATGCTGCAGGACATCGCCACCTATGCCATGGATCTCGAAGGCGGCGCCGGCGTGCTGACCGGCGCGGACGAGGCGGTGACGCAGGGCCAGTTTCAGCAGATGCTGCTGACCTCGCCCTCGATGCGCATCGCCGGCGGCACCGACGAGATCCTGCGCAACATCATCGCCGAGCGCGTGCTCGGCCTGCCCGGCGATATCCGTGTCGACAAGGACGTGCCGTTCAACAAGGTGCCGACCAAGGGGCGGAGCTAATCCACGGCATCACGACGACTGTCATTCCGGGGCAAGGCCGCAGGCCTTGAAGCCGGAATCTCGATGTCGGCTTGGGTTTATTCTGAACAATGTCGAGATTCCGGGGGCGGCCGCCGCGGCGACCGCCCCCGGAATGGCGGGGTGTGGAGGGCGAGCACAACGCGAGCGCCTCCGGTCGAACTGTACGGAAGGTTGTCATGTCATCAGCGGCGCCAAAGTCAGAGCAAGATCCCATCACCATTCTCGAAGAGCTGATGGCCGCGCGCTTCTCCTGCCGCAGCTTCCGCGCGGAGCCCGTGCCGCGCGCCACCATCGAGCGCATCCTGGCGGCGGCGCAGAAAACCGCGTCCTGGTGCAACAGCCAGCCCTGGCAGGTCGAGATCACGTCGGGCCCGGCGACCGAGGCTTTCCGGAAGGTGATGTATGCGGCGGCCTCCAGCGGCAAGCCGCCGTCAGGCGACTTCTCGTTTCCGCGCGAATACACCGGCGTCTATCTGGACCGGCGGCGCGAGAGTGGTTTCCAGCTCTACAACGCGCTCGACATCCCGCGCGGCGACAAGGCCGGCTATGCCCGGCAGGCGCTGGAGAACTACAACTTCTTCGGCGCGCCGCATGTGGCGATCATCCACAGCGACGAGGCGCTCGGCACCTACGGCGCGATCGACTGCGGTGGCTACGTCACGAGCTTCATGCTGGCGGCGCAGGCGCTCGGCATCGCCACCGTGCCGCAGGCGGCGCTGGCATTTCATTCCGACGTGGTGCGGCAGCATTTCGGATTAGGTGACGACCGCAAGGTGGTCTGTGGCATCTCGTTCGGTTATCCCGATCTCGGTCACAAGGCGAACTCCTACCGCACCAGCCGCGCCGCGGTTGCCGAGACGGTCCGATTTCACGACGAATAACTTCGCGTCCGTAAGTCGTGCGCGCGTATTTGTTGCCGGCGGAGTTCCGTTTTGCGGGACTCCGGACGGGGCAAGACGACCCACGAGTCCCTTTTTGTAAACCGAGTTTGCTGAACAGGGAGCAGCTCGGGCGGCGGTGCCATGATTTTGCCGAGCTGTCGTCCACGTTCGGCGAGCGCGTTTCGGCAACGATGCTCGCGCTCTCCTGCCCGACCTTCACATCGAAAGCCGCTCTGAAATCAACAGTTTGTCCGCGATCTGCCAATCGAGGCTCACTGCTGCAGGGACCGGAGGGGTGGCGAGGGTCGGTGCAGGAGCGCTAGTGGTTGCTGTTGCCCGATTTGGGCGCGCACTTTTCCCTGAGCTCGTGGGCTTCAAGCAATGATATTGACAAAATCCTCTCCAACATTTTGAGTTGCATTGCCCGAGCGTCAACGATGCAAAATTGTAGTAGCTCGATGATCTTCTCGATTGAAGGTTCAGTCACGGCTCAAAACCTGAAGTGTCAGCGATGGATTCCATGAATACGCCCTCCAACCTTTACGTCCTCGAGGTGGATGAGGCGACGCTCCTTGGTCACCGCCTCTTGAAGGCTTTCCATAAGCTAAGGCTGAAGCGGCACCGGGAACAGCTCATTGCGCTGGCTGAGCGGCTCGTGGAAGATGAAGAAAGATATCCGGCAGGGCCTGGCGGCTGACGTCTTCGAGACCTTGCCACGTCAGCGTCGGCCGCGTCAGGCCGATCTGCTTGCAGAGTGACTTCCACGTCGTTTCATCGCAGTCGACGAGCACGGCCATTACCGACATCCCATCCATCATGTGAGGTACGCCGAGCGGCCGCGCCTTCCAGCCGCACTTCTCGAACCGCGGCAGCCACCAGGTTTCGAGCACGATCGAAAAGCCGGTCAACCCGATCGAGATGCCGTACTCCATGATCGCAGTCAGCAGCAGCATGTCGATCCGCGGGCCCGCATGCTCGCCGCGGCGCTCGGGGATCACGAAGATGCGCGACAGCTCGTAGACGTCCGGGCGTTGGATCGTGCCGCGCAGATTCAGATACGGGAAGATGTCGCTCATCAGCGTCGGCATCAGCGTTGGCACCGCGCGCATCGAGCCGATCAACTGGCCGTTGTCGATGCAGAACAGATAGACCGAATCCTCGGTGTCGAACTGATCGATCTCGCGCCCGTCGGGACGATCGAGCGCCGTCCACTTGCGCTGCTTGACGTAAATCTCGTGGCGCAGCCGGTAATACGGATCGAAATATTTCTCGTACAGAGCGCGATTATCTTTTCGAACGACATGAATCTCAGGCATCGAAACCCCCGGTCGTCTGAATCAAATTGGGGTTTGCAGATTGCCGATGCGCTCGAATTGATCCAGTGGGAGAAACGCCAGATCAGATCGAGATCTCGCCGTTGACAAGAGCGGTCGCAACCGTCGCCGTCTTGTTCTTGGTCGAAAGCTTGCGCTGCGCCTCCTCCAGATGCCAGCGGACGTTGCGTTCGGAGACGCCGAGGATGCGCGCCGTCTCCCACGCGGTCTTGCCGCGCGCCGCCCAGCTCAGCACCTCGGCCTCGATCCGCGACAGGCGTCGGCTTTGGTTGCTCGCGGCGGAGCGCGCCAATGCGCGCAGCCTGCTGTGCGTGAAGATGCTGATCAGGTGCAGCGCGCCCCGCGCGTCGGGGGCGAGATTCGGATTTTCGCCTGCAAGGCTGACGGCGCCCACGGCATCGTCGTAGTGGATGGGAACGCAGAAGCCTTCGTTCAACCGGAAGTCCTTCGCGCGCATCATCACCTCATGCGCGCCGGGCTCGTCCTCGCGGTTGTAGGGCACCTCCGTCCACGCGAATGGATTCAATGTCGAGATGCAGTGCCGCGGAATCGGATCGCAGCGGTGGAATTGCTCGCGCGCATACATGTCGAACCATTCCCGCGGCCAGCCGTTGGCGAGAATGGTCTGCTGCAGCGATTGGCCCGAGGTCGGCACGCCGGCCATGATGTAGGCGTGAAAGCCCAGGTCGCTGATCATCTTCTCGAACTGGGAGAGCACGCTTGCGCTGGTCTTCGACGCCTCGATCGCATCGACGTACTCCAGAGCTCGTCGTCCCCAATACGCGTCCATCACTTGCATGTGAAAGTCTCCGCCCGCGGTTCAAGCTAGCCACGGACAAAAAGCTGTCAACCGCAAATTGGAGGTTTAGGTCGATAGTTCGTTGAGCGTGTGTCAGAACACCGGCTGGATACAGACGTTTGCATGCAAAATTTATCAGTTCGGAGCGCAGCTGCGCTCAGAATCTTGGCATTCTCTTCTCTGCAAACGATTTCATGCCTTCGCGGATCTCGGCTCCACTCATGCTGTCCTGATGCCTGCGGCGAGCGGCCGCATCGTCGAGGGCTCCGCGGGCAAATTCGTTGATGGCGCGCTTCATGCCGCGCATGGCCGACGGAGCATTGCCGGCCAGAATGGCCGCCAGCCGGTCGACCTCCGCATCGAGCGCATCGGCCGCCACCAAGCCGGTGAGATAGCCGATGCGCAGCATTTCAGCCGCGTTGATCTTCTCCGCCGTCAGGAACAGACGCTTCGCATTGTCGATGCCGAGACGGGAGACGTAGCGCTTGATGCCGTTGGGGTAGTAGTGCAGCCCGAGCCGCGCCGCCGGCATGAACATCTCGCTCGTATCGACCCCGATCCGGAAATCGCAGGCCAGCGCCAGATCGGTCGAACCCCCGTAGACCCCGCCGTTGAGCCGGCAGATCGTTGGCAGAGCGAGGTCTTCCAGCCGGTCGACGACCTCTTCGAATGCCGGGCTGGAAGCCTCGGCCGTATCCGCCGGCGTTGCGCCGATGGCGCCAAGGTCGAAGCCGGCGCTGAAGGCGCGTCCGGTGCCGGTCAAGACCAGCACGCGCAAGGCGGGGTCGGCCTCGACCTGGTCGAACAGCGCCAGCAGCGCGCCGAGATCCTCCGGCTGCAGCCGGTTGAGATGGCGCGGACGGTTGAGCCGAATGGTGGCGCGGGCGCCGTCGATGGTCAGGAGCGGCTTGCTCGGCGCGTCATCGGCCTGGGTGGTCCGTCCGGTCGTCATGTCCTGTTCTCCATGGTTCGGCGCTTGGCCTCGGCATCGATGCTCTGCGCCAGATCGGGGTGGCGTGCCATCAGCACGCGGAAATCGACGAGGTCGAGGACCAGCAGCTTCGACAGCCCGGTCGTGCTGATGTCGGCCGAGCGCAGGTTGTTCCCGAGCAGCGCCATCTCGCCAAAGAACGCGCCCTCGCCGAGCCGGACCTTCTTGCCGGGAAGGTCGACCTCGACCTCGCCGGAGGCGATGAAATACATGCAGCCGCCCGGCTCGCCCTTGCGGATCACGGTGGCGCGCGGCGGCAGGTCGATGGTGCGCAGCATCTGCGCAACGTCGGCGATCGTGGAGGGCCCGAGGCTGGCGAAGAACGGTACCCTGCTGACCGATTCCCAGGTCTTCAGAAAGTTGTCGCGCCGGGTTTCCGCGGCGAAGGCGGTGGGCAGGATGCCGGTCCACAGGCCGAACACGCCGAGGCCGGAGATCATCACCGTGGCGGCGACCACCCGCCCGAGCGGCGTGATCGGCACCACGTCGCCATAGCCCGTGGTGGTGAGGGTCGCGACGGCCCACCATAGCGCGGACGGGATGGTGCCGAAGGTGGCCGGCTGCTCGTCGTGCTCGAGCGCGTATTCGGCGACCGATCCGAGAAGCAGCACCAGCAGGAACAGCACCAGCACCGACAGCAGCGGGCGTGCTTCGACCACGAGCACCCGGCGGAGTTGGCGTAGGCCCGGGACGCCGGGGATCACCTTGAGCACCCAGATGACCGCCAGCAGCCACGCGGTGCGTACCTCCATGCCCGAGGCCAGCGCGACCGGAACGGCAAGGACGGAGAGCGTGTCCAGCAGCCCCCGGCCCGACATCAGGTAGGCGGCGGCGCGATACGCCCGCGCCGCCTG
The DNA here is from genome assembly GCF_032381555.1 of Bradyrhizobium sp. SZCCHNPS1003. Lineage (NCBI taxonomy): Bacteria > Pseudomonadati > Pseudomonadota > Alphaproteobacteria > Hyphomicrobiales > Nitrobacteraceae > Bradyrhizobium > Bradyrhizobium sp. SZCCHNPS1003. Next base: position 12,954 of record NZ_JAUHIU010000014.1, on the reverse strand, counting down.
CTGAACCCGAACGGCCCATTCGACGACGAAAAAGACAAGGCATCCCCACAGCAGGGCGATGATCCAGCGCCGTCCAGCCTCGTAGGCCGGGTCCATCGTCAACAGCACCGTGGCGCTCATGCCGAGCGCCACGGCCACATAGGCCGCTCTGGTCATGTTGCGTCCGGCCAACGCGGTGACGAATGCCGCCAGGGCAGGGTGCTGCGGTTTGGTCATGGGCGGCGGGCGTCAGTCGCTGGTCTCAGAGCCGCAGGAGATCGCGGCGGCGTCAAGGTGCCCCGATCGGGGAAATCCCGTCAACGATGCGGGTCGGTCGGTTGGGCAGCGTCATCCGGCAGGTCTAGCCGTTCTACTTCGAGCGGGGAATTTTTCCGTGCCGGCTCAAATACCGGTTCAAACGTCGTCTGATCGCCGTATATCAGAGGCCGGCATGGACACGCTAAATTAGGCAAAAGGAGGCCGGAACCGAGCGTCCGCCCTCCTGCGTCCCAAGAGTCTGGTTGATCCCGATGGATACCTCACACCTGGTCGAACATGCGGGCGCCGCCGGCAGCCTCTTCGCCTCGATCTTCGTGGTCGCCACGCTGTCGATGCGGACGATGATTCCGCTGCGGGTTTTCGCCATCCTCACCAACATCGTCCTGATCGCGACTGCGGTGCCGATGCACAACTATCCGGTCCTGATCCTGCACGGGGTGCTGCTGCCGCTCAACAGCTACCGGCTCCACCAGATGCTGCAGCTGGTCCGCGACGTGAAGCAGTCGGTCAACAGCGACCTCTCCATGGAATGGCTGAAGCCGTTCATGACCGAGCGCAAATGCGGTCCCGGCGAGGTGCTGTTCTACAAGGACGAGAAGGCCGACAGCATGTACTACATCGTCAGCGGCCGCTTCCGCCTGGTCGAATCCGGTATCGAGCTGCCGGTCGGTGCGATCGTCGGCGAGTTCGGCATGATCTCGCCGTCCAATACGCGCACGCAGACACTGGAATGCGTCGAGGGCGGCCTGATCCTGTCGGTCTCCTACGACCAGGTCGAGCAGCTCTACGTCCAGAACCCCGCCTTCGCCTTCTACTTCCTGCGCCTCGCCAGCGCCCGGCTGTTCCAGAACATCGAAACGCTCGAGCGGCGTCTGGCGCAACAGACCACCGCGCCGGCGCCCGTCGCCAAGCCGGCGTGATCCGGGAGCCTGAAGCCCAGTGAAAAGCGTCCGGTCCTCGCTGCGATATCTCTTCGCCGACGTCATCGGCGGCGACGATGGCGAGCCGCCTTTTCTGCCTCAGGGCCTTCCTGACGCCGCCGTGCCGGCGGTGAGCGATGGCATCCATCTGCTGATGGAGTATCAGGGCGCGAGCTACGCGCAGCTCTATGTCGATCGCATCAAGCGGTTCGTGCGCAGATCGAACGTCGATGCTGGCATGCTGTCCGAGATCGCGCTGCTGCTGGCCGCCCGCATGGCCTATGAGGATCCGATCCGGATCGCCCAGCTCAGATTGATCAGCCTCGACATGGGGCGGCGCCCGGGGGGGCGCGAGAGCGACGACGTCAGGAGGTTCCGCCTCGACGAGCTGATCGGTGCGCTGCCGCAAGCCGTGGCGGAATCGTTGCTGGCAGTCTTCGAGCAGATCGGCTGGCTGGGTCGGCGCCGGGTCAAGGTCCGCTTTTCGGTCCGATCGCGGTTGGCCATTCGCCGCCTCAAGCTGATGGCCGGCCTGCGGCGCTGGCGGCTGCAGTCGGTGCGCTATGGCGAGGAGCGCGCCTGGGCCGAGCGGTGGCTGCACATGATCGCGCGCGCGCTGGACAAGCAGCCTGCGGCGGCGCCCGCCGTGATCGCGACGGCGACCATGATCCAGGGGCAGGGCGACGGCTACCGGCAGGGTCTCGCCGATTGGCATGCCATCATCGATGGCCTGGCCAAGCCCACCTTCGATGGCGTCCTGCCGATCTCGGATCTTGCCTCCGCCATCGCCGAGGCGCGCGCCGTTGCGCTGGCAGAGCCGGGACAGGGGGCGCTGAAGCGGACCATCGCGCAGATCCGGGCGAGGGCGCTCTCAGTGCCGAAGGCCAACGCCGCGGAATGACGCCGCCGCAGCGACGGTTGCCGCGGCGTGGGTAACCTTACCCCCGGCGGGATTGCCGCGAAGGGTAGCAGGGTGCGATTTGAAGTTCCCTTTCGCGTGCAATTCGCTACCGGAGATGTCATAAGCGTCGCATACGCGTCGAATTGGCCGGGTATTCTCATCAGATTGCGCTGAACGCCTCCAGTTCCCCGTGCGTCCAAGGTTGGGTTCCAAGGGTCAGTCGTAGCGAGAGCGTCAGCTTTGTCTTTTCCCTCTTTGTCGTCGCAGGTTCCGGTTGGTGCGCTGGTCGGCTGGATGCTGCTGCTGACCTTCAAGCACATCATTGGCGACTTCGTGCTGCAGAACGCCTGGATGGCCTATGGCAAGGACCAGCGGAAGGGCTGGGCGCTGCCGCTGTTGGTGCACTGCCTGATCCATCTCGCCGTCGCCATGGTCCTGATCCTGATCGTCGCGCCGAGATTCTGGTTCGTCGCCGTGATCGACTTCGCCATTCACATCACCATCGATCGCCTGAAGGGCATCTGCTCGTCGCGGTTCGGCATGAATACCGAGCACCCCTGGTTCTGGACCCTGATCGGCGTCGATCAGGCGCTGCATCACCTCACCGGCTTCGGGCTCTCGATCTTCATGGCCGCGAACGGCTGAGCCCGGCCACGGCGCGTCTCGGCGCACCGGCCGCGGCAGCCCCCGTGTCAAGCCGGGGGTGGGACGACCGTTCGGTTTGGTTAACCGACCGTTAGCGATTCGCGCTGCATCGTCGCGGCATGGCAATCAAACCGATGCTTCAAAGCCGCGATGCGTTCGAGAGCGATTCGTGCCCGGTCGGCGACGAGCTGCTCGGCGAGCTCTACCGTGCCGACGCCAACGGGCTGCCCGCGCTGGTCGAGAGCGTGTCCGCCGATGTGAGGGCCATGCTGGCGCTGTTCTGCTACAGGCGCACGCATCTTCACCCGCTGGCGCTTGCGATTGCATCCACCTGCAGCGAGCAGGACCTGTCGCAGTTCGGCGGCCGGGTCGGATCGGCGCTGTATGCGCAATCCCGCGGGGGCCGGGCGGGTCCGGCCAGCACGACCTCGAGCCGCAAGCCGATCTCGCTGTCGACCAAGCCGCTCTCGGTGATGAAGCCGTTCGAGGACGATCTCGACGACAGCCCCGAGCCGGTCATGGCCTGACTTCCCGTCTTCCTCGCCTTTGGCTCAGGCGAGCACTTGCAGCCCGAACTTGCGTCGGGCCATCGCGCATTCGGCGTCACCGGGCATGCAGGTCCGGCACACCTCGGGGCGGATCGCGTAGATCCGGCACGCGACGGAACGCGCGATTTCGCCATCGAGCGCGCAGCAGCGGTCGCCGTCGCAGCGCATGCCCGACAGCCGCTCGTTGACCAGCTCCGCCGGGATGAGGTCGAGCGCGGCATCTTCCTCGATGGTGAAGCGCGGCCAGTTCGACGAATAGGCGCAGCACGCGCCGCAGCTCTGACAGGGGCTGACGTCAAGGTCATCGGGCATCGGTTCAGACATCCTTGGGAACCTCCCACACCAGGCTGCGCCGCCATTTGGCGCGCAGCGCCTCGCGCCTTTCCGGATATTTGTCGTCGAGATAGTCCGCCTCGACGACACGGTCGGTCCTGAAGCTGCGGAAGTCGTGGCGCAGCTCGCACCAGGCAGCGAGGATGCGGACCGCGTCGTGATAGCCGATCGCGATCGGCCAGATCACGCGCTCGCTGTCGCGGCCCTGCTCGTCGCGATAGCGCAACCTGATCTTGCGGCCCTCGTGGATCTGCGAGCGTGTGCGCGCCATGTCGATGTGGTCCGGCTCGCGCATCCACGGCCGCGGGGCGCGACTCGCCGGCTCCAGCACGAACGGCCGCAGCCGCTCCGGCACGGTGTCGGCGATCTTGGCCATCAGGTCCTCCGCCGCGCGCGCCAGCACCGGGTCGGCGTTGACCGCGACCCATTGCGCGCCAAGCACCGCCGCCTCGATCTCGTCCGGCGTCAGCATCAAGGGCGGCAGATCGAAACCTTTCTCCAGGATGTAGCCCATGCCGGCCTCGCCGCGAATCGGCACGCGCTGGCCGATCAGCGTGGCGATGTCGCGATAGATCGTGCGCTTCGACGTCTCGAGCTCGGCCGCGATCGCGTCCGCCGTCAAGGGGCGGCGCGTGCGTCTCAGCACCTGGATGATCTGGAATAGCCGGTCGGCGCGTCTCATGGTGTGTCCTGCATGGGCGAGCACCCCCGCCGATGCTGACAGGATGCTGGCAGCAGCCCGCCTTTATACCGGGTCAACAACGAGATTGAAGGGGTGATGTCGATGATGATGTTTTATGGCCTTGGCCTTGCCACCACGCTACTGCCGCTGCTGACACCATGGTGGCAGCAGCATGCTCGTAGCGTCCGGCGTCTGCTCAGGAAGTCGGGAGTGCTGTCATGATCACATTGTTCGGTTTGGGCGCGGGCTTCGGCCTGCCGGAGATCAGCCCCTTCGTCACCAAGACGGAGGTGCAATTGAAGATGGCGGGCCTCGCTTTTCGGAAGCAGCGGGCGATGCCGCCGGCGTCGCCGAAGGGGCAACTGCCCTTCATCGACGACGGCGGCGAGCTGATTGCCGATTCGACCTTCATCCGCGCCCATGTCGAGCGCAAATATGGCTTCGACTTCGATCATGGACTCGACGTGCGCGCGCGGGCGCAGGCCTGGGGGTTCGAGCGCATGATCGAGCATCACCTGTATTTCGCGCTGGTCGGAGCGCGATGGGTCGATCCGGTCAACTTCGCCAAGGGGCCGGCGCATTTCTTCGACGGCGTGCCGGCCGACAAGCGCGAGAAGCTGCGCGAGGACGCGCAGTTTCGCGTCGCCGAGAACTACCTGATCTCCGGGCTCGGCCGCCATGCGCCGGATGAGGACGTCGATCTCGCCGCGCGCTCGCTGCGCGCGCTGTCGGTGCAGCTCGGCGACCGGCCCTATCTGATGGGCGACCGTCCGTGCGGCACCGATGCGACGGCGTTCGCCGTCATCGCCGGCATTCTCACCCCGTTCTTCGAATCCGAGCTGCGCCGGCGCACCGAAGGCTTTGCCAACCTCGTCGCCTATGCCGACCGGATGATGGCGCAATATTACCCCGAGTTCGAATGGGGCGGGGCAGCCGAGGCGGCGTGAGCTGATCAGTCGAGTCCGACTCACCGTCATTCCGGGGCAAGGCCGCAGGCCTTGAACCCGGAATCTCGATGTCGTCTTGCGTTCGTTGTTAACAATCTCGAGATTCCGGGTTCAATCGCCAGTGCGCCGCTGCGCACTGACGATTGCCCCGGAATGACTAACAAGCGAAAGGCGCGGCCCGCAGCGCGCAGGACCTAGGCGGAGGGCTTGCTCTCGCCCTTCAACGTCGCCAGCTCGGCCTCGAGCTCCGCGATGCGAGCATCGCGAAAGGCCAGCGCTTCCGCGACGTCGGCCGCGTCGAACTTCTGCGGGATGTGTTGCGGGCAGTTGGTGTCCCACGCGCTGATCGTGAACAGGATGACCTGCTCGGGCCGAGCCTTGTAGCCTCCCGGCATCAGCGAGGCCGTCAGCGCGGCATCGTCCTCCACCACCCGCGCCGTCCCCCAGATCTTCACCCGGCGGCGATGCGCGTAGTCCATAATGAAGATGTAGGCGTGCGGGTTCTCCGACAGATTGCCCTGCGTGATGTATTGCCGGTTGCCGCTGAAGTCGGCGAACGCCAGCGTATGGCTGTCCAGCACCTTGAGAAAGCCCTTCGGTCCGCCGCGATGCTGGATGTAGGGCTGGCCGTCGGCCGAGGCGGTCGCGAGATAGAAGCTCGTGGCCTCGGCGAGGCGGCCGGCGAGATCGGCGTCGACCGCGTGGCGAAAGCCGCGGCTCTGCTCCACATGCGCGTAGCTGTCGCGCGACCCTTTGCGCGCCTGGATCGCCTTCGCGGCGGGTGAGAACATGACGTCGCCGGGTGCCTGGATGGTTGTCTGGGTCATCGCAATGACTCCTTGTCGCTGCGGCAGTGACTGCCGCCATCACGCCAATATGGTCCGAATCCCCCTGGGAAATAATCCGGCTAGTTGACATTGTATTGTTGCAGATGTTGCAATAATCCCATGGACCGCATCGACGCCATGCAGGCTTTCGTCACCGTCGCCGAGCTGAACGGCTTCGCGCCGGCGGCGCGCCGGCTCAAGCTGTCGCCATCGGCGGTCACCCGTTTGGTCGCCGCGCTCGAAACGCACCTTGGCGTCCGCCTGCTGCAGCGGACGACGCGCTCGGTGACGCTGACCGATTCCGGACGACGCTATCTCGAACGCGCTGGCCGCATTCTGGCCGATCTGGCGGAGGCGGAGCGCGCCGCGGAGAGCGAGCGCCTGCAGCCGGTGGGGCGGTTGGTGGTCTCGGCGCCCGTCGGCTTCGGCCGGCTCCATGTCGGTCCTGTCATGGCTGCGTATCTGAGCCGCTATGCCGAGGTCGCGGCCGAGCTGCGCCTCGAGGACCGTCAGATCAATCTGGTGGAGGACGGCGTCGACTGTGCCGTCCGTATCGGCCATCTCGGCGATTCGTCGCTCGTGGCCCGCCAGGTCGGCAGCATGCGCCGGATCGTGGTCGGTGCTCCCGCTTACTTCAAAGTCCATGGTGAGCCGCGGATGCCCGAGGCGCTGGCGAAGCACCAGACCATCCAGTTCGGCCCGGCCGACGAATGGCGCTTCGTCAAGGACGGCAGGGAGCTGCGGATTGCGGTCAGCCCGCGGCTTGTCACCAACAATGCCGACGCAGCGATCCAGTATGCCGAGGCGGGCGGCGGCGTGACACGGGTGATGGCCTATCAGGCAGCGGACATGCTGCGCGGCGGGCGCCTCAAGCGGGTGCTGGCGAAATACGAGCGCCGCCACTCCCGATCCACATCGTGTTTCCGAGCTCCCGCCTGCTCTCCGCCAAAGTGCGCGCCTTCATCGACCTGATCACCGCAACCTGCGACTGGCGTTTCGACTGAAAGCGACTACAACGCCACACCCCGTCATTCCGGGGCAAGGCCGAAGGCCTTGAACCCGGAATCCCGATGTTGTCTTGCCTCTGTTCTTCATCATCTCGAGATTCCGGGTTCAATCGACAACGCGCAGATGCGCGTTGCCGATTGCCCCGGAATGACGAGTGGATGCGATTGCGCCGACCTTGGTGCGACACTGGTCTTGATGCGAAAGACCGGCGGTTTCGATCACTCCTTCTTCGGCACCACCCGGAAGGTCGCGTTCGCACGCGCGATCACGGCGTCGTCGGCCAGCACCAGGCTCTGGACGAAGCAGACGGTGCGTCCGCTCTTGATGACGTCGCTCTCAACGCTGAGCCACTGTCCGGTCCCGGCGCTGCCGATGTAGTCCACTGCGAGGTTGATCGTCACCAGCGACGCCTCCCAGCCTAGCGCCTGGGCGCAGCTATAGCCCATCGCATTGTCGGCCAGCGATGCGATCAGCCCGCCATGGATCAGCCCGCGCGAATTGGTGTGCGGCGTGGCGAGCCGCAGGCCGAGGATGACGGCCTTGTCGGCTTTCTTGGCGTAGAGCGGCTCCCAAGGATCGGTGAACGGGCTCTTGCGGAAATGCGGTTCGAATCCGGCGGGGATGCTGCTCATGCGTGTCTCGATCGTTGCTGGCGATGTCCGCAGTCAACGACATCAGCGCGGATTTTGCACCGCCTACAAAGTTTCAAACGTCTTTTGCGCGGGCGTTTGACACGTTGCGCATCGGATGCACGGGATGGGCCGAGCGCGATGTCGCCGGCCGTCCGGTGCGGCCCTGCGGCAATTTCGTGGTGCGATGCTCCCGCCGGGCAATTTCGGGTGCAGGCGAGATCCTTAACGTGTTAATGAAATGGCCATGTGCCTGCAACTTTCGTCTGCCAGACTTGCGCTGGCGGGCGCGATAGGCTCCGCTTGGCGCGTGCACTGGTGGCCAACCTGCCGCCGTGCTTGCAATGATGCTTATATGCTATAACAATGAAGCAAAGGGCCCTCGAAGGCCCCCTGATGGAGGAGACGATCCCGATGAGGAAGACGCTTCTGGCGTTGGCTCTGGCCGCCGGTGTGACCCCCGCGCTCGCGCAGGACAAGACATTCGAATTGAAGATCTCGCACTGGGTGCCGGCGAGCCATCCGCTGCAGAAGGCGCTGGAGGACTGGGCCGCGTCGGTCGAAAAGGCCTCGGGTGGCACCATCAAGGGCAAGGTGTTCCCGGCCCAGCAGCTCGGCAAGGCCTTCGACCATTACGACATGGCGCGCGACGGCATCGCCGATGTCACTTATGTGAATCCCGGCTATCAGCCCGGCCGTTTCCCGATCATCGGCGCCGGCGAGTTGCCGTTCCTGATTTCCGACGCCAAGGGGGGCTCGGAAGGTTTGGACGCGTGGTATCGCAAATATGCCGAGAAGGAGATGAAGGACGTCAAGTACTGCCTCGCCTTCGTCCACACGCCGTCGGCTTTCCACACCCGCACCAAGAAGGTCGTCGTGCCCGAGGACGTCAAGGGCATGAAGATCCGCCCGGCCGATGCGACGATCGCCAATTTCGTCACCCTGCTCGGCGGCACCAACGTGCAGTCGTCGGCACCGGAAGTGCGCGACATCATCGAGCGCGGCGTCGCTGATGGCGTCACCTTTCCGGCGGGCTCGCTGGTGCTGTTCGGCGTCGACAAGGTCACGAAGTACCACATGGATGCGCCGTTCTACGTGACGACCTTCGTCTTCGTCATGAACAAGGACAAGTACAACCAGATGTCGGCGACGCAGAAGAAGGCGATCGACGACAATTGCAACACGGAAGCCGCCGGCCGGGTCGGCGAGCCCTGGGGCAAGTTCGAGGACGCCGGCGTCGACAAGATCAAGGCCGAGTCCGGCCAGGAGGTCTACAAGCTGTCGCCGGAGCAGACCGCCTTGTGGAAAAAGGCCTCCGAGCCGCTGTTCAAGACCTGGGCCGATGGCGTCAAGAAGACCGGCGTCGACGCCGAGGCCGCCATGACCGAGCTGAAGGCCTCGCTCGCCAAGTACAAGGCGCTGGCGCAGTAGCGATCGCGATCATCGCAGATGCCGCGCCTCCCGCCTCATTCCGATGGATGCGGCAACAGGCGCGCCCTCGACGCGCGCTCCGATCCACCGCGCCCCGCTTGCCTCACCCCAACCCTCTCCCCGCATCCGCCTTCGCTCTTCGAGCTACGGCGGACAAGAGCGGGGCGAGGGGGCCCACCGCCTGCTGAGCAACAGCTCGCGCTCAATCTTCAGGTTTACGACTAAGATCAAACGGGGACGCCATGCAGCGCGCCTTCATGGACCGGATCATCGACGGGATCGAGTGGATCGCCGCGTTCTTCGTCGGCATCGTCGCGCTCGACATCTTCTTGTCGGTGCTGCTCCGCAACACGCTGAACTATTCAATCCCCGATTCCTTCGACATCGGGCGGATGCTGCTCGGCATCCTGATCTTCTGGGGCATTGCCGCGACATCGTACCGCGGCACCCACATCACGGTGGACCTCATCTGGGGCAATGTCGGCCCGCGCTATCAGCGCTGGATCGACATCTTCGCAACGCTGGTGCTGCTGTTCGTCGTCACGGTGCAGACCTGGACCCTGTTCGACAAGGTGCGCGGCACCTATGAGGACAACGTCCTCACCTTCGATCTGCACATGCCGACCTGGCCGTTCTTCGCCATCGCCTGGATCGGCGACGTTTCGGCGGTGCTCCTGATCGCCATCCGGACCTATCGCCTGATTTTCCACCCCGAGGAGATTCATGACCCTCACATCAAGCCCACGGAGTAGCGCCGCATGAGCACGGATGCGGTTGCCGTCATCGGCTTCGTTGCGCTGTTTGCGCTGATGCTGCTGCGCGTGCCGGTGGGCATGGCGATGGGACTCGTCGGCGTGTCGGGCTTCGCCTATCTCGTCAACGGCACGGCCGCGTTGAAGCTGGTCGGCCAGACCTCGATGCGCACGGTCACGGACTACACGTTCGGCGTGATCCCGATGTTCCTGCTGATGGGAACGTTCGTGTCCAACTCGGGCATGAGCCGCGAGCTGTTCCGCGCCGCCAACGGCTTTGTCGGCCATCTGCGCGGCGGGCTCGGCATCGCCACGGTCGCGGCCTGCGGCGGCTTCGCCGCGATCTGCGGCTCGTCGGTGGCGACCGCCGCGACGTTCTCGGCCGTGGCCTATCCGGAGATGCGCCGCTTCGGCTATCCGCAATCCTTCGCCACCGGCGTCATCGCCGCCGGCGGCACGCTCGGCGCGATGCTGCCGCCCTCCACCGTGCTCGCCGTCTACGGCATCATCACCGAGCAGGACATCGGCAAGCTGTTCATCGCCGGCATCATCCCCGGCCTGCTCGCCATGACCATGTACATGATCACCATCACGGTGATCGGCCGCGTCCGGCCGGATTTCCTGCCCAAGGGCGAGGCGCTGCCCTGGAGCGAGCGTATCAAGGGCCTCAAGGGCATCTGGGCGCCGATGCTGCTGTTCCTGTTCGTGATCGGCGGCCTCTACGGTCTCCCCTTCCTGCCGCGCTTCACGCCGACCGAGGCCGGCGGCGTCGGCGCCACCGGCGCGTTCCTGATCGGCGTGTTCACGGGACGGCTGAACAAGGACAAGATCCTGGCCTCGCTGCTGCAGGCCACGCGCACCGCGGCGGCCGTGTTCACGGTGCTGATCGGCGCCTTGATCTTCGGCTACTTCCTGACGGTGACGCAGACGCCGCAGAAGGTGACCGAATTCCTCACCGGTCTAGGCCTCGGGCCCTACGGGGTGCTGGCGCTGATCATGGTGATGTATCTCGTCCTCGGCTGCCTGATGGACGCGATGGCGATGATCATCCTGACCGTGCCGATCATCTTCCCCGTCATCTCCCATCTCGGCTTCGATCCGATCTGGTTCGGCGTTATCATTGTGATGACCGTCGAGCTCGGCCTGATCCATCCGCCGGTCGGCATGAACGTGTTCGTGATCAAGAGCGTGGTGAAGGACGTGTCGTTCTCGACGATCTTCAAGGGCGTGCTGCCGTTCGTCGCGACCGACCTGATCCGGCTGGTGATCCTGATCGCCTTTCCGCTGCTCGCCACCTGGCTGCCGCAACAGATGATGAACCGCTGATGACGACGCCCATCCTCGATACCCGCTACGTCTTCACCCTCACCGTCATGATCGGCGAGGTGACCTCCGCCGGCGAGACCGGCATCGGCGTGCGCCGGATCATCCCGATCCATGGCGGCGAGGTGAAGGGGCCGGGCCTGGATGGTGAAGGCATCAGCGGCACAATCTGCAACTTCGGCGCCGACTTCCAGATCATCCGTCCCAACGAGCTGATCGACCTCGAAGCGAAGTACGCCTTCGAGACCGACGACGGCGCCACCATCTATGTCGAGAACCGCGGCATCCGCTTCGGGCCGGTCGACCTCCTGCAGAAACTCAAGCGCGGCGAGCCTGTCGATCCCAAGCTGATCTACTTCCGCACCCACCCGCGGTTCGAGACAGGCCATCAGAAATATCGCTGGCTGACGGAGCGCATCTTCGTCGGCTCCGCCGCGCGGCATCTGGACCGCGTCATCGTCGACGTGCACATGGTGTCGTAGGCAGACGCTCTGCCGTGGAAGGACTGTGGGCCGCTCTTCTGTGCGGCGCGATCACGTACGGGGTGGCGCCGCTTGGGGCCTCATGGTTCGAGACGCGCCGCGAGCGGCGCTCCTCACCATGAGGGTTGAGATCTCACGGCGAAATCAGCCCTCGTCCTGAGGAGCCCGCCGGAGGCGGGCGTCTCGAAGGACGGTGGAGGGCACACTGCCGCTGCACGCGATCGTTAAATGCGATCGCCCCCCTCTTGCGGAAGAGGGGGGCTGAGATGTGAAGGCAACGATGTCCAGGGGAGACGAAATGCTTAGTCCTCGTCGTCCCAATCCGAAGCCCTGCGGTAGCCGTGGTCGCAATTGCGATCGCGGTGAGCCGGCACGTAACTGTAGCCCTCGTCGCCGTAGCCGTCATACGCCGCATCGCGATAGTGGGAGCGGTATTGGTATTGGGGCCGGTATTGGTATTGGGAGCGGTAGACCGGCGCAGGCTCATACGCTTGCGCTTCCGACGCCAGCGCGCCGCCGATGAGAGCTCCGACGAGCAGGCCGCCGATCAGCGCCCCATTGCGTCCGTCGTGCGCCTGGGCTGGCGCCGAACCGGCGAACAGGGTTGCGGTCACGGCGAGAGCGGCGATGCCGCCTGCGATAGATTTCTTCAGCGAAACCATGGTCCCCTCCATTGGGAAGTGTGGTGACGTTCTACATGGCGCGCCTTGAAGCCGTGCTGAATGCGACGTTGTCGGCCGTTCATCTGCGAAGCCGCCAGCCTTTGCGGGCCGGAGCGCCCCTTGCGAGCATCAGCAGCCGTTTGGCGTTGGATGACGATGGGACGTCGCCACGGAGAGCGAAGCACTGTCTGGCGATGCCATACGGCGCTTCAGGAAGTCAGAAAAATACTTGCGTATTTCCGAAAAACATGATTGTATCACCCCATCCCGTCCCAAGCCGAGGGGCGTTGCGCGCGATCGTCACGACACGCGGGGCGGGGAGCGGTGGCCGCGATGATGCCGCAGCGTGTCTTCGGATGCGTGGACGAACGGCATGGCGCGGACGCGAAGTCGTGTGGTCCTGACCTCCCGGTGCCGAGGTCAAGCGCGCGACGAGGGCGTTGCCCTCGCGCGAGCGACGGGGTCAATCAGCCGGTCCCCGGGGAGAGCACGAAGTAAGCGTGAAGACCATCGCGCAGGGAATGCCGGAGGTGGATTCAATTGGTCGTCGCAACACTCGATGAGGAGGTTGCGATGGGCATTCGAAAGAAACGGTCAACGCGGGGC